>NZ_JACCSO010000164.1 GCF_013812955.1 Nannocystis sp.
CCTTCGGCGCGGGCATGCCAAGGAGATCGTTTTCGCACTTCCTTTATTCCCGGGTGCGCAGGCTGCCCTACGCGTGGATCCAGGAATGGCACACCCTTGGAGAACTTCGGGCCGGCGGTACTAGCGAGTCCTGGGGCGCTGAATCGGCGCCGAGCACCTTCACCGGATACGACCGCGGCCCCTTCCTAACGGGCCCCGCCGAGGAGTTCGGCATCGCGTCCGAGGGCGCACTCACCGGACCGTCACTGATCTGGGCAGGAGCGGCGACACGGCAAGCCGGCCAGCGGGGCGTCGGGCCCTTCGTCAATCTCAACATTGGCTCGCCCGCGGTAGAGGGAGTCACCGCCGACCCTGTCCACTTCTACCGCGACGCGCCTGATGGTGGTGGCTGGCAGTGGTGCCAGCGCTACCACTACCACGGCGACCTCAGCCCCAAGGTCAATGTCGCCGTGGTGAGAATCCATGTCCGGGCCTACGACCTATTCGATAGCGGCGGTGCGGTGATTTCCCCTGTGAAGTTTCGGAGCTACAGCGTCGCCGACCTTCCACTCAACGGCTCACCCAAGGCACTCACCTACTACCGAGGACCCATCACCACCGTCACGACAACATCGCTAGCAGGAGAGTGGTTGGACCTCGGCACCGTCCGGCTTGCCCGTGGTGATGCGGGGCTGTCATACTTCATGCTTGGGTTCTTCATCGATGTCGACCCAGACGAGGGTGTGCTGTTCAGCACGAAGTGGATACTGAACGCTATCAGTGTGGTCCCCTTCGCAAAGGACCTGTCCGGCGGTGGCTTTGGTGGGGACATTGACAAGGAGAGTCCATGACGATCAAGGTCCGTGACCTCCGCTCAGCGGTTACTACGACGCCCCCGCTCGAGACCCTTCTGGGCGGGCGACCGGCGCGAAAGCACAGAGTCCTTGAGCAACACCGGCAGGCTGACAACCTGCTTGGTAACTGGCGTAATGTCGTGGCCCGCGTCGGGCTGCATGGGGCCGAGTCGTTTCAAGTGCCGAGCGTCAGCCCCGACAGCCCGGGGCAAGTCTACCCGCTGCGCTCCGTGAGCCGCGTCGTGGCCCGAGTGCCTCCGTTCGCCATGCACCCGGGCCATGTGCTCAAGGTGTCCGCGCTCGTGGCCCCTGCTGGCCTGACCCAAAAACTCGATGGCGATTGGCAGGCGGACGGGGCTGGCGGCCGCATCGACGTGATCGCAAACTTCACCGGCCCTGGCGTCAGCACGAAGACAGAAAAACAGCAGGTCGTGGCGTCGACGGAGAAGTATGCAGGCGAGGACACAGCAGCCGGTGCGTCGTGGGCGACGCTTCGCCGCATCGAGTTCCCGTTGATCTTCCCCGACGACTTCACGACCTCCACCGCCGACCTGCGCCTGTGGTCCGAGGGCTGCGTTGCCGAACTGGCGATCCTGTACCGCGGCGGGTTGCGGGTCGTTGACCTCGTGGTCCAACAAGTACCTCTGGGCTACGCCCGCGATGTTGGGGTCGATACGCTGTACAGCTCCCCCCTGGCGACTGATGGACAGGGAGCCGCGGTCAAGTCCTACCCTGTCGCCTACCCGATTTCGGAGCGCTCCGCGACTGACCCCACTTTCGGTACAGAGCACCTCGCTGACATCACTCACCGACAGCAGACCGCCCTTGGGCACGTGCTTATGCACTGGACGGCATTCAGGGAGGACTCCGCCCCCGTTGACGCGGTTGAGATTCCAAGCGTCACGGTGACCTCAACTAGCTTTGTTGACGTGTTGCATCAAAGTGTGACGGCGTGGGCGCCCACGAACCCAGGGTGGTCATTGTCCTCAGGCTCGATGTGCCAGCAGTTCAAGACGGGGAACGGACGCCGCGAGATGCGGGGCAAGAATGGTGTCGTGCCCGTGCGTGTGTGGGTCTATGGCTCGCGCAGCGTTTCGGGCACATCAACGCTGCGCTTTCAATCATCCGCTCACTCGGTTGTGGAGGTGACGATCACCTCTGCGACGCCGGGGTGGTGGTCGGCCACAGGATATCTGCGCTGCGGTGCGCACCCCGAGGACCCAAGCGTCCTGCAAGTCTTCGGTAGAGCTTCGGCTGGCTCCACGCTCAGCGTGTCCAGCTTCCTTGTCGAGTACATCGATCTTTGAGTAACCCCCCTAGAGAGGAATCACCATGACCGCAATCTTTCGAGACACCCTTACTTTCGAGCAGCCTGTCACCCTGAACGGTGTCGTGGGTCTGAAGGCCGCCGTGCCCATCACCGCGACCTCGCTCGTAGGCACGACCGTCTACCGGGTCCTGTCCCCCTACGCCGGCACCGTATCCATGATCAAGTCAGTCATCCAAGGGGCGCTCACGACCGGCAACGCGACGCTGACCGCCAAGATCAACGGCGTCGCCATCACGACCGGTATCCTGACGCTCACGCAGGCTGGCTCGGCTCCTGGTGACATCGACACCTGCAGCCCGACCGCGGCCAATACTGTCGCAGTCGGCGACGAGCTGTCATGGACAGTCGGCGGGACCAACGACGCTGCGGTTGGAGCCGCGGGCTACTTCGAGATCACCCGCTCCGTGTAGCCAACGACGAAGGGCCTGGAGGTCACTGACCTCCAGGCCCTTCGTGCATCTGGCGATCGTCAGCCCTCGTCCGGCTTCGGAAAGCACCAGCCATGGTTGGTCTCGTTGACGTAGCACCAGCCCGGCTGGGCAGCGCCGCAGGCCGCGGTGTTCCCGTCGCACGGCCCCTCGGAGCAATCCGACGCGGCGCAGACCATCACGCCTGAGACAGGGTGCAGCCGGCAGGCGAGGTTGTCGCCGCATGGCATGTCCTCGCCGCACTCGTCGGCGAAGCAGGCGCCCGCCTCACCAGTGCTGCTGTCGCCGGTGCTGTCGCCTGTGGTGCTGGTGGGTTCAGCACCACTGGTGCCTTCGCTGGTTGACCCAGACGCATCGCCGGTGGTGCTGGTCTCCTCATCGGGGCCCGTCGTCGTGACGCCCGAGCTGGTGGTGCTCGCGTCGACGCCAGTGCTCGCCACCGTGAGGGCTTCGCCAGTCGTTGCGTCAGAGGTGGAGCCGATGTTGGTGCTGCTGGTCTCGCCGTCGCAGGCGGCAGAGAGGGTCAGGGCGAGGAGGATGGTGGAGATCGTCTTCATCGTGGTGGGTCCAGTCTTGGCGAGGCGGAGACAGGTCAGGCAGGTGACGAGTGCAGGATCAGTGGTGACGGAGGTTGACCAATGGCCGCACGCTGAGCGAACGCGACCGTTGGCGGCGACGGGTGTGGCGAGATGACAGCGGGCTCCCTCTCGGTCACGCGCTCGCATGGTGTGCCTCCGTGCTCACGCTGTACCGCTGCGCCTTCTTGGCGGCGCGGTACGCTCGGCAGTAGACGGCGTGAGGGTGGGTCGACAGGCGCGGCTGCCATGGCTCGCGCCCCAAGGCAGCGCACAACGCTGGCCAGGGGACCTTCTTACGGCGGCAGCCCGCGCGCCATGTTGTGAAGGTCGAAAGACCGAGGCCCACCGCTGTGCAGAAGGTCCGCTGCCCGAGTCCGCTCTGAGTGAAGAGGGCAAGGAGGCGGACGATCTTGGGAACGTCCGCCTCGGATGTGCGGATACCATTGTGAGCGAGGCTGACTCGCCAGCGTGTGACCAGCTTGATGGCTTCATCGAGGATTGGATTATTGGTTTCAGGCACGCGTCTCTCCATGGTCCGCGCATTGCGGCCAGCAGATGTCAGTGATGAGGGGAGCGATTAGGCCCGCCTCGGGCATCGAAGCCGCGAGTACGCCACCGGCGCGGGCGGGGCAACTCAGTCGGCTGTGTTGAGCCCACCTGTCTCGAGTTCACGGCGGTAGCCAGGAGTCAAGCGCATCCCTACTCCGCGCTTGTCAGGATCGAGGAGGCTCCACACCTTCGTACTGATCTTTGTGCGGGTTGCATCTTCGGGGCGCATCTCGACCAGACCCTCAACCTCACGCCGCAGCACTTGCTGTGCTTTCGTGGCAGGCATCCACTCGATACCCGGCCAATGCTGCGCCAGCGCTTGGGCGTCCGCCATGTAGTCGGGCACTTGCTTACCTTCGGCCGCGTGCTCATAGCCGAGGATGTTGATGAGTAGCGTGGCGGCGGCCGGTGAGAGGCCGCTCTCCTTGAAGTAGTCAGCATGGCAGACCGCGATATTGCGCTCTTCGCCAGCTTGGTAGAGAGCCATGAGTCTATCCGGGCTGAGGATGTTGCCCTCCGCATCCTCGATGCGGATGTGAAGAGCGTTCGTCACCTTGTCGCCGGCCTTGTCGATGAGGTTCACCTGCCCCGGCGACAACACCATCCAAGGCCACTCGGGGGTGGACTTGTTGTATGCACGAATGCGCTCAATGAGCATTTCAAGGTCAGTCTTCTTGGTGCGCTTCTGGACTTTGTTCTTGGTCGGCATCTGAACTCCTTGCCGCACTTCGCGGCGTCTGACTTTTCTTGTCCCGCACTCGCCGTGGGCGGGTGCATGACAGCAATCGTGAGCCTGCTCTCAGTGCGCCCGCGCTCCACCGCGCGCGCTCTGGCGCCTCCAGTGGTCGGTCCACTCCTCACCATCGAGTTCGGCTGCGTAGGCAAGCAGGGCCTCACGGCGGGCGGGTGAGAGGCCGCGCGAAATCTTGGCCAACTCCTGCTCGACCACGACCTCACGCCTGATGGGAGTCACGGGCTGGCCAGCGAGGATGGCGTTGTGCCACCCGATCGCCTGAAACAGATTGTAGGGGTAGTGCTCCTCGCCGCCGCTGTGCCCTTCAAGGAGGATGGTGGTCCCATCGGCCAGCGTGAGCACGGTGGTCTCAGGGTCGTATGCGACGGGCTCTTTCGGCCTGCCGGCGGCGCGAAGGCGGGCGGCAATGCGGGCGATGATCGGGGTCTTGAACTCGATGACGGGCAGAGTCTTCATGATGGGTTCTCCTAGATGTGCGTTTGTGGTTGGGCTCATGAACACCCTGGGTGCCTCCTCCTTGAGCAGGGCCGCGTCAGTCGCGGCGGGTTATCAGGGCGCGGTCAGAGGTTCTTCACGCTGAAGCTGCCGGTGGCGTTAGCGATCGTGGGGCGCATGACGACCCAGAAGTGAGGGCCAGCAGGCAGCGTCGGCTTGTCGGTGTAGGTGTAGTCCGCGATGAATGTCCCGTTGGACGAGTAGAGGGCGAAGATTGGAATCGACGTTTCCATGCCCCAGTAGGCGCCCATGGTGAACGAACGATCATTGTCGGACGGCGGGAGGAGGAAGACGCGACGGTCCTCGGGGTCAAGCAGGGTCGTCTGCGTGTTGTAGGGTAACGGCGCTGCGGTCGAGAAGACGGTGTCTGCGGGCAGCCCCCATCCCGAGCACGCAAACTTGAGCGGGTTGGCTTGCAGGCACAGCCCGGGGTGTCCTTGCGCTTGGCAGGACGTTGCGATCGTGGGGTCGCACTCACCGGTGCACCTCATCTCATTCTCCATGGCACTGCCGGAACACCACCCGCTTGAGCAGTCGTCGTCGCCGTTGCAGATCTGGCCGAGCAGCTTGGGGGGCGGCTCACCAGTGCTCGAGGTCCCCTCCTCGATCGGCTCGCCTGTCGAGGTCGACCCGCTCGTCGTCTCATCCACGTCGCCAGTGCTGGTGTCGATCAGCTCGCCGCTCGAGGTGCTGCCCTCACTGCCCTCCGTCGTGTCGGCCGCGTCGCTGGTGTTGTCGTCGCCGCTCGACTCAACCGCGCTGGTGCTCTCGGCATCGCCGCCTGTCGTGCTCGCATCACTGGTGCTGGTGCTCTCGTCGCCGGTCGAGTCGGCAGGGGACCAGCCGGTCCAGGATGAGGAGGCGCCGGTGTCGCTCTGCTCCTGCTGCTGGGTCTGGTAAATGTTCGTCGTGCATGCGGAAATGATCGCGACGAAGGGAAGGGCGGCTGTGAGGCGGCTCATGGGAACTCCTAGCTAGGCGGGGTGGTGCCAGCGGCGCCCAAAGGTCGGCGTCGTCAGCGGCAAGACAAAGATGCATCCGGACCAAGTCGCCGTCATCAGACATCGCGATCGCGATCGCGACGACCTAATTTTTTCCTTTGCACGGATCGGAGCGTCAGCGCGCCCGCCAAGGGGTACTGAACAAGCCGGTCGCCGTCTCCCGCATCTCTCCCCAAGGAGCGGGAGACGGCGCGATGTCCCGTGATGTCGCGTGAAAAGCGAGGTTAAACTAGGACGGCCCGCAGCCCACCCTAACTGGTGTTCTGCGAGCCGTAGCGGCCTCAGAGGGGAGCTATGGGCTTACTGTTGGAAGCAGTAGAGGCGCTGGGCGGTGGAGCAGATCGAGCCGTTGACGAGGCCGGTGTTGGTCCAGTTGGCGTTGGTGGCGTTATTGCGGCCCTCGTGGGCGGTGTTGGGGAAGCCGGCGCTGGTCAGCCAGCCGGCGCAGTCGATCTCGGTGGAGGTGCCGTTGCTGTTGGTGCCGGTCCAGACGTCGAACTGGCCGACCAGGACCTTCTTCTCGTTGATGTTGAGCGGGACCAGGATGGAGCCGTCGACGAGGTCGGCCCAGGACTTGGCGACGTCCTTGCCGTCGACGCGGGCGTAGCCGGTGGTGGACTGGACGAAGCGGTTCTGGGGGTTCTTGGTGTTGTTGCTGATCCAGGCCCTGAAGGTGCCGCCGAGGCCGGCGGCGTTGGCGAGGGTCTGGCACTTGCCGTCGCCGCCGCCGAGGCCGCCGAGGTTGCCGTTGTAGGTGAGGCTGGTGAGGAAGACCAGCTTGGGCTTGGTGCAGGTCGAGCTGCACAGGTCGTTGCCGACGAGGTTGCCGTCGTCGCACTGCTCCTTGCCGGACCAGATGAAGGTGTCGCCGCACTTGGCGTTCACGCAGCCTGTCACGCAGGCGTCGGTGTTGCTGCCGTTGCCGTCGTCGCACTGCTCGTTGTTGCTGACCTGCTTGAAGCCGTCGCCGCAGGCGGGCTTGAGGCAGGCGAGGGTGCAGGTGCCGACGTTGCTGTTGAGGGCGCCGTTGTCACACTGCTCGCCGATCTGGACCATGCCGTCGCCGCACTTGGCGAGCTTGCAGGTGTTGGTGCAGGTGTCGTTGTCGATGTTGTTGCCGTCGTCGCAGGCCTCGCCCGGGCCGATGAACTTGTCGCCGCAGATCTGCAGCTTGCAGGTGGCGGTGCAGGCCTTGGTGTTGCCGTTGTTGAGGCCGTCGTCGCACTGCTCCTTGCCGACCCACAGCAGGCCGTCGCCGCACTTGTTGGTCTTGCAGCCGAACGTGCAGGCGCCGGTGTTGCTGTTGAGCGCTCCGGCGTCGCACTGCTCGCCGAGCGCGACCTGCAGGTAGCCGTCGCCGCAGGCGGGCACGGTGCAAGCGTCGGTGCAGGCGTCGGAGTTGACGCCGTTCTTGCCGTCGTCGCACTGCTCGCCGGGGTCGATGATGCTGTTGCCGCAACCCTCGGGCTTGCAGGTCGGGCTGCAGCCGTCGCCAGCGGTCAGGTTGCCGTCGTCGCAGGCCTCGCCGGGGCCCTGGTCGCCGTCGCCGCACTTGTTGAGCTTGCAGCCGAGCGCGCAGGCCTGGCCGGGGCCGTTGTTTTCGCCGTTGTCACACTCCTCGAGGCCAGTGCCGATGTTGTGGAGCAGGCCGTCGCCGCACAGGCCCTTGAGGCACGTGGAGGTGCAGTCGCCGTTGTCGGAGTTCTGGGGGCCGTTGTCGCAGGTCTCGTTGGCGACCGGCTGGATGAACTGGTCGCCGCATTTGGCGGCGGTGCAGTTGTTGGTGCACGCGTCCTCGTTGACGAGGTTCTTGTCGTCGCACTCCTCGGTGGCCGCGACGATGCCGTCGCCGCAGATCTTGGTCTTGCAGGCGTTGGTGCACTCGTCCATGTCGTTGTTGTTGGCGTCGTCGCAGGCCTCGCCGGGGCCGACCTTGCCGTCGCCGCAGATGTTCTGCTTGCAGGCGCTGGTGCAGCTCTTGTCGTCGCCGTTGTTGTTGCCCTCGTCGCACTCCTCGACGCCGAGCGGGCCGAGCACGCCGTCGCCGCAGACGTTGAGCGCGCACTCGGTGGTGCAGGTGTCGAGCGGGCCGTTGCCGGCGCCGCTGTCACAGGCCTCGAGCGGGGCCTTGTCGCCGTCGCCGCAGACGTTGGGCGTGCAGCCGGCGAGGCAGGCCTGGCCGGGGCCGTTGTTGTTGCCGTCGTCGCACTCCTCGCCGACGCCGAGCACGCCGTCGCCGCAGACGACCGGCTCGCCGGTGGTGCCGTCGGTGTCGCCGCTGCTGCCGGTGTTGGTGTCCAGGGTGGTGCTCGAGGCCGTGGTGGCCGTATCGGTGGCGCTATCGGTGTTGCTGTCGGTGCTGGTCAGCGGGTTGGTGTCGGTGGCCGTATCGGTGACCGTGCCGGAGTCGGTAAAA
This sequence comes from Nannocystis sp., assembly GCF_013812955.1. Taxonomy (GTDB): domain Bacteria; phylum Myxococcota_A; class Polyangia; order Nannocystales; family Nannocystaceae; genus Nannocystis. Next base: position 8,385 of record NZ_JACCSO010000164.1, read on the forward strand.
TTGGAGTCGGAGCCGGTGGGGACCGAGGTGGAGGTCGGTTCGGTGGGCGTGCCGGTGGTGCCGACGCTGGTGGTCTGGCTGCCGCTCGAGCCGCCCGAGCCCGAGGCGGACTCGGTCGAGCTGGCGGATTCGTCACTGCTACAGGCCGTCAGCGCGAGACAGAGACAGGAGAGGAGCGTGACAGAGTTTGAAAAGCCAGATCGAGACCGCATCGGCGATCCGTACTGCGAGTTGGTGCGCGTGGCAACTGCGATGCGTGTCGATGGAGCGAGGCGATGCCGGTCGAGCGCTGTCTCGAGCGCAGGGGGCGGTTTGACAGTCTGAGATGCGCGTGATGTGATGCGCAAAGCCGCCCCCATGACACCGACGAAGACTCTGTCCCCGCTCATCGCCTC
>NZ_JACCSO010000165.1 GCF_013812955.1 Nannocystis sp.
GGGCACCGCCGTCTCGCCCGGCTTCGGGGCGCAGGCGAGGGCGAGCAGCGCGAGGGCGATGAGGCCTGTCCTTGTGGACATATTCAAAGCGGCAGGTGTCATCGACGGTCCTCCAGCTGCAGCTCGACGGCGGGGTCGTGCAGGAGCGGGAATTGGTCCGGCTTGTAGATGTTCATGCGCTCGAGGGCCTTGCGGGTGTACTCGTTGGCGACGCCGTATTCGCGGGCGCGTTTGATGGTCTCCTCGTACAGGGGGATGGCCATGGTCTCGAACTTGGAGGCGCCCTGCTCGACCAGATCCTTGTAGGCGAACCAGGGCTCGCTGAACTCCTTGAGCTCGCGGGGCACGGGGGCCTCACGAATCTTGATGGCGGTGATCTCGAAGGCGTAGCCGCGGCGGAACATCGCGTGCAGCACCCAGTCGATGCGGCGGTACGGCAGCACGCCGTCGTACGACTTCGAGGCCAGGACCACGCGGTCGAACAGGATCTTGGTGTTCTCGGCCAGCTTCTTGCCGGTGCCCTGGAGCTTGAGCTCGAGCAGGTCGGCCAGCGAGTACTCGGAGATCAGGAACTGGGCCTCGGCCGGGTAGTCGGCCGCGTCGGTGCTCATCTGCAGGCCGCGGGCCGCGAAGGTGGCGATGCAGTCCTTGAAGGCCGCCTCGGCGCCCTTGCGGTCGCCCATGGCCGCGCGGGCCTGACCAATGCGCAGGTGGGCCTCGACGGCGCGCGCGGCCTCCTTCGGGTCGGCGCCGTACTTGCCGAGGAAGGCCGCGAAGGCGCCCTCGGCGGCGCGGTGGTCGTCGGTCTTGCGCAGCACCTGGGCGGCGCGGAAGTTGGCCTCGACGGCCTCCTTGGGGTCCTTCGTCTGGGCGGCGAAGCGCACGAACAGGTCGCTGGACTTGCGGTACTGCTGGAGGTTGTCGAGCAGGTCGGCGGCGTTCTTGAGGGCGATGAGTCGGAACTCGGAGTCCTTGTAGCGGGGGTCCTCGGCGAGGGCGAGGTAGCTGCGCACGGCGTCGTCGAACTCGAAGAAGCGAACGTGATTGAGGCCGGAGCGCAGCAGGGCGTCGTCGGCGAACTCGCTGTCGGGGTAGTCCTTGTAGATGCGCTCGTAGGTCTTGGAGGCCGAGCCGAAGCGGCCGATCTTCTCGTAGGCGACGGCGGCGTTGTTGAGGGCGCGGTCGGCGTTGGGGTCCTTGGGGGCGCCGGCGACGAGGGCGACGTAGCGGTCGGCGGCGGCCTCGAACTCGCCGGCCTCGAACAGGCCGTTGGCCTCCTGGAAGCGCACGGCGTTGCCGAGGGTCTTGAGGTCGCCGGCGAACTTGGCCGAGTCCTCGCCGGAGCCGCAGGACTTCTCTAACAACTTCTCGGTCCACTCCTGGGCGCCCTTGAGGTCGGCGCGCACGACCCGGCCGTCGACGATCGCAAAGCCGGCGTTGATGGCGATGTTGTCGGCGCAGTAGCTGTCGACCACGCGCACGAACCGGTCCTCGGCGTCGTCGAAGTGGAAGTAGCGCTGCGACAACGCGCCGGCCTTGAACATCAGCGCGCCCGCCTCCTTGCTGGCCGGCTTGACCCCGACGTAGCGGTCGTAGGCGGACTGCAGCGCGAGCAGCAGCTCGGGGATCGGCTTGGGGTCGAAGGGGCCCTGGACCTGCCCCTGCTTGGGCAGGTCGGGCACCGTGATGCGGCCGGCTTTTTGCTCGGCCTCGAGGTGGGCCTCGAGCGCGAGCACCACGCCCTCGGCGGCGTCGACCTGGCGGCTCGCGCTGGTGTTCGAGTCGCGCACGGCGGTGTAGGCCGTCGCGGCCGGCAAGAACTGATCGGAGAAGTACAGGCTCTCGGCGTAGTCGTAGCGGTACTGGTACGAGCTCGGGGTGTCGGGGTAGAGGACGAGGTAGGCCTCGTAGGCGGCGGCGGCGGCCTTGTACTCGGCCTCGGCCCGCGGGTCGCCGGCGGCGCGCAGCGACTGGGCGTAGGCGTGGCGCTCGACGGCGGAGGCGACCAGGGCGTCCTCGACCAGCTTCATGGCCGCGTCGATGGCCTCGGTGTCGGACTCGTTGGCGAAGAACCACGGGGTGCCGCGCAGGTAGCTGCTGGCGAGCAGCTGGCGGGCCTTGCGGGTCTGGTCGGCGTCGCCGAGGGCGATCTGGGCGTCGAGGATCTTCTTCTGCAGGGTGGGCGCGGCGCGGGCGGTCGGCCAGCGCTGCAGCGCGGTGGTGTAGACGTTGATCGCCAGCTTGAGGTCGTCCTGGCCGGCGAACAGGTCGCCGAGGGCGGCGTAGACCTCGGGCACGTGCGGCTCCTTGCCGCGATCCTTGTAGTCGCGGTCGAGGCGCGGGAAGCCCCAGCCGGGATCTGGATTGCCGTCGAGGTCCCAGTCCTCCTCGACGTAGCACTTGGCGATGTAGCGGATCGCGTCGTCGCGCAGGTTGAGCGACGCGTTGTTCGGGTCGCTGGTCTTCAGGCCCTCGACGAAGCGCACGAACTCGTCGAGCTTGCCGGCGGCGTCGGGGAAGTTGCGCTTGAGGTAGAGGGTCCAGGCGATGCGGATCAGCGACTCGTCGTAGAACTGACCGGCGGTGTCGCGGGCGGCCTCGGTGTAGGCGGCGAGCGCCTGGTCGAGCTCGTCGACGTCGTAGTGGATCTCGCCGACGCGCAGCCAGGCCTCGGCGATGTACTTCGAGCCCGGGCGGCGCGGGGTGCACTCGCTGTAGTCGCCGCGGCGCCACTTGTTGCGGAGGATCAGGCCGGTGCCGTCGGGCGCGGGCACGGGGTAGCGACTGGCGCAGGCGAGCGCCAGCAGCGACTGGCGAGCCTCGTCGAAGCGCTCCTCCTCGAAGCGCAGCAGCGCGAGCATGTACAGGGCCGCGTCGCTGTGCACGTAGTCGGGGAACAGCGCGATCAGCTGGTGGAACAGCTCGACCGAGCGGCCGTACTCGACCCGCGGCGCGTTCGGGGGCGGGTCGCTGTCCTTCTTGTTGGCGCGGGCCTCGTAGGCGAGCAGCGCGTCCTCGTAGCTGTCCTCCTCGCGGGCGAAGCGCTCGCTGTCGGCCTCGAAGTGGAGCTCGGCGAGGCGAAACAGGATCTCCGGGGTCCAGGCCGGGTCGCCCTGGTGCTCGCCGAGGAACTTCTCGTAGCGGGCGATCGCGTCGAGACGCAGGCGGCGGGCCTGCTCGTGGCGCTTCGTGATGCGCTCGCCGTAGCGCTTCTGCAGGGTGCTGCGGCCCTGCTCGGCCTCGACGGCGACGACGCTGGCCAAGGTGTGCGCGCCGATGCGGGCCGCGTTGCGATAGCGGGCGAGGATCGCCTCCATCGTCGCGAGGCCGGCGGCGTCGGCGGGATCGCGGGCCTGTCGCGGTTTCGGCGCGGCGAGGCGGGCCTGGTCGTTGCGACCGCTCGGCTCGCGCGGGCTGCCCGAGCC
>NZ_JACCSO010000166.1 GCF_013812955.1 Nannocystis sp.
CCTTCGGCGCGGGCATGCCAAGGAGATCGTTTTCGCACTTCCTTTATTCCCGGGTGCGCAGGCTGCCCTACGCGTGGATCCAGGAATGGCACACCCTTGGAGAACTTCGGGCCGGCGGTACTAGCCGGGCCGCTCGCCGAGCAACAGCGGTGGACCGGATCGGCGAGCCATCCGGCCCGTCCTGTCACGGGGCGGGCGCGACGGGGCGACGGGCCACGGCTAACCGTTGTTGCTCAGCGAGCACGACGGTGACGCGGGGAGCGGGGAGCGATCGGCGAGCGCGATGGAGCGCGCGAGCGTCGGATTGCGCGCGGCGTCGAGCCGGACGACATGTTCGCCGGCCTCGCGCGGCTCGACTACCCCGGCTCCTCGGGGAGTGCGCGGGCGCGTCGAGGCCACAGCCCCTCGGCTGCCGTGCATCCCGTGCTGATGCCCACAGCCCCGGCGCGTCGGCGAACGGCCAGCGCGAGCACGACTGCACGCCACCGTATCGGAATGCGATACGAATCTCATCGGCACGCGCATGACATTCGTATCGCATTCTTTTAGGCTGCGTATCGCATGCCTGACAGCATTGACGGGGCACACATTCGCGCCTACTGCCGAAGCCTGGCGACCGACCTGCCGCGCGGAGTCCTGGGGTGCTCCATCGCGGCGGAGATCCTCGCCGCTGTCCCCGATGCGCCCGGCCGCCGCCTTCCCGACGTCACGGGATCGGCCCCGGAGATCTTTCAGGCGCTGGTGTCATGGGGGCTATTGCGGAGTATGCCGAGCGCGCGGGTCATGGCGGCAGCGCTCGCGCACATCGCCGCGATCTCCCCGCTCGTGGCCCAACGTAGCGCGCGACAATGGCACGTTCGCTTGTCGCAACTGCTCGAGGACACCTCGGTCGTGGCCGAGGCCATACGGCGCCGCGTCCCCCGCGCGCTGCTTGATCTGGCCCCCGAACTCCCCGCCGCCGACGCCCCACGGAGCAGCTCCATCCGCGCCGAGCGAGATCGCCTGGCGGCGGAGATCGAGGTGGCGAAGGCGCAGGCCCAGGAGGCGGCTCAACGCGCAAGCATTGCGACCGAGCACGCCCGTACCGCGGATGCACGAGCAGCGAAAGCCGAGGAACGAAGCAACACCGCCGAGCGGCGCGTCGCCGCTGCCGAGGCCCAAGTCGGCGCCGCGCAGCAACGCGCCGCCGCTGCCGAGGCCCAGGTCGGCGCCGCGCAGCAGCGCGTCACGGCCGCAGAAGCGCAGGTGGTCGCAGCCAGCCGGCTTGCGACAGCGGCCGAGACCCGAGCCGTTGCGGCCGAGGAGCGCTCCAGGGCGGCCGAGGAGCAGGCTCGAACGGCGCGGCAGGAGCTTCGTGCGGTGTCCCGCGCTGCCGAGCACACCCAGGGTCGCCTCGATGCGTGCTGGCGCGCACTTGGCGAACCCGAAGGGCCGCTGCACGAGTGTATCGAGGCTGAGCGGGAGGGTCGCGCGAGGGCAGAGGCGACGGTTATTTCGCTCCAGAAGGCCATCGACGAGCTTCGCCGGGAACTGGCAGCCCAACGCGCCAGCGCAGCCGCCAGCGCAAGCGCAAGCGCGCTGAAGGTGGCAGATGACCGCGCCGCTCGCTCGGAGAGAGAGATGAAGGACTCGCGCACGTCCATGATTGAGGCGTGGGAACGGGCGCGAATGAACGACAGGTGGAGCACGGAGCGCGAAATGATCAGGACGCTGCTGCACATGGACGTTTTGAGCGAGCGTTCGCTCGTGGAGGTCCTCCGCACTCACCTGGACGAACGAATGAGCGCACTGCGCGAGATCGAGAAGGCCCGCCAGCTCCTGGCAGCACCCGGCGATATTCGCAGTCTCCCCGAACTCCTCGAGACGGTGGTCAGGCGCCGATGACGGTCGACGAGCGAGACCAGGCGACCCATGGCCTCATCGGAGACGACGGGAGACATGTACGCCAACCTTGGGCAGTTCTGCTTCCGCGCGGAGGGGACACGCGGGCGCGTGGTTGAGTTCGATGGCCGACCGTGGCCGATCGGCCGACGTGAAACCTTGCCGCGGCCGAGGTGTGGAACCGCTGCACCGGCGCTCTCTATCGGTCGCATCAAATGGTGCGATTTTGGTTTGTCGGCCGCGGACGGACACCTTCCGTCTTTTGCTTGCCGTATTCGGCGACCCGCCGCGAGGGACGATTCGCAGGCCGATCGTGAGCGCATATGCTCAACGTTCGGCGCTGAAATGCGCAAGTAGTCCACCCGTTCGTCCACCGCCTCGTATCCTCGGTTGCCCCTCGTTCTGCCACCCGTTCTGACCTCCGTTGCCACCCGTTCTGCCCTCCGTTGACCCTCGTTCTGCCCTCCGTTGACCCTCGTTCTGCCCTCGATTGACCCTCGTTCGCCCTGGCCGCCTTTCCCGTGTCATCGTCCGAGCGATAGCCGGGCCCAGGCGGGCCGCTGGATCCTTCGCACGACGGTGGTTCTCGGCGGCCAACTCGTCAGGCTCTCCGAGTCGGGGACCAGGCCGATGATGTCGAAGGTCGGCGTCGGTCCCCGGGGTCACCGGCCATTCGCCGCCCGACTCGTGGTGCGTCATGCACGCTCACGTGGTCCCCGCAGGTGACCGGCGATCGATCGCGGTGTGACGAGGCATGCCAGGTGCCCGGCGCGAACTCGATCAAGCGCAGATCATCGCAGGTGTGAGAGGGGCGCCCCTCCCGGGCGCGGCTACGAGCCCGGCCTGCCGGGACAACCCAGAGCGGCCGTCGCCGCATTCGGCCATCGCCGGCCTCTCGCCGCGAATCCGGGCTGGCCCGCGTGAGCGCCAGCGCAGAGCGCGGCAACTTCTTGCCCGCGCGGGCCCCATCTGTGAACGTGCGGGGGGTGAGCGGATCCGGCAGTCCCCCGTCCCTACCGCGGCCGGCGGGCGCGGCCCGGCGGGGTCCGCTTGGCCTTGCTACCGCTGCGGCCGGCTTGCATGATCGTCTTGCTCGTCCGGTTGACCGCGTCGCGCAGCGCGTAGTCGGCGATATGCGCGTACCGCTGGGTCGTGCGGTAATTGCGGTGGCCGAGCATCTTGCCCACGACCTCGAGCGGGATGCCGTCCATGATCGCGTCGCTGGCGACGGAGTGCCGCAGGTCGTGCAGGCGCACGTCGGGGATCCCGGCCAGCTTCCGGGCGTGCTTCCAGCTCCGGCACAGGCTCCACAGCCGCTTGCCCTGCTTGGAGCAGACGACGAGGCCCCGCTTCGGGTTGCCCTTCGCGGCGGCGATCTTACTGAGCAGTGCCATGACCTCGTCGGAGACCACGATGTCTCGCTTGCCCGTCTTGGTGTCCGGCAAGCGCAGGGTACCCTGCCGCCAGTTGACCATCTCCCAGCCAAGATCGCGGACCTCATCGCGCCGCATGCCGGTGAGGAGCAACAGGCGCACCGCCCAGATCGCTTCGAGACCGATGTGGCCGGGCCGGCCCGAGGGGATGTGCTCCGCCGCCGCGAGCACACGCTCGAGGGCCTGGCGCTCGGATGGGTCGAGGAAGCGCTCCACGGCCCGCTCCTTGAACTTCTGGACCGCCGTGACCGGGTTGCGGCAGGTCGTGAGCCCCCAGTGCTCGGCCTTTGAGTACATCACGCTCAGCACGCAGCGGGCATAGTTCGCCGCGCCCGGCATCGCCTTGAGGCTGTTGTGGAGCCGCTGCACGTCGGTGGTGCTGATGTCCTCGAGGTGCTGCTTGCCGAGCGCCGGAAGGATGTAGAGCCGCAGCAAACTCCGGTACCTCTCGGCCGTACGTGGCTTTAAGTACATGTCGATATGTTCCTGTTCAAAACGACAGGCGAACTCGCGGAGCGTGGGCGACTTCGGCCCGATCGTCGGCGCGGTGGCGGCCGTCTTCGGGGCCGGCGCCGGCTCGCCCGCGCTCGCATCGGAGCCCTGGCGAGCGAGGATGATCATGGCCTCCTTGCGCGCTTCGTCGGCCCCGAGCTCCGGGCCCATGAGCCCGATGCGGTGCCGATGGTCCTTGCCGGCGGCGTCGCGGTACCTGGCAAAAAATACCTTCTTGCCCGTTGGAAGCACTCGCAGGATGAAACCGGGGAGTGAGTCGCAGGTGATCTCGTAGCGGATGGAGCGGGGCTTGGCCTCGCGGGCTTGCGTGTTCGTGAGCATGGCAACCTCCAGACCCCCAACCAAATCGATCCAAAACCGAACCACCGCAAGACTAAAAACGGCCTGTCCTAAGAGACATAAAATATCAAATTCGAGCAGCAGGGGCTAATTCGGACCATGTATTCGACATTGCCGTCGTCGCACTCTTCGCCGACCTCGACGAAGCCGTCGCCGCAGCCGCCCTGGTTGCAGCTGTTCGGGCAGCCGTCATCATCGGTGGCGTTGCCGTCGTCGCAGGCCTCGCCGGGGCCGCGAACGCCGTCGCCGCAGACCGCCAGCCTGCAGCCGGTGAGGCAGGCGTCGGTGTCGTAAGGGTTGCCGTCGTCGCAGGCCTCGAAGCCGGCGTGCACCAGGCCGTCGCCGCACACGGCGTGCCGGCACGCGGTGGTGCACTCGGCGTCGTCGGCGTTATACGAGCCGTTGTCGCAGGACTCGTACTCGCCGAGCCGGCCGTCGCCGCATCGTCCCGACGCGCCGGTGGTGCCGGTGGTGCCGGTGGTGCCGGTCATCTCGCCGCCGGTGACTGGCTCGGCGGTGCCCGTCGTCGGGTCGAGCGCGCCGGTCGACGAGCTGTGCAGATCCGTCGACGCGCCCGCGCCCGTGTCGTCGTCGTCCGCACCGCAGGAGGAGGTGGACAGCGCGAGCAAGAGGAGGCGGGCGAGCGAGCGCATGCGAAGACTGTGAGAGTGCCCGCCCGGCAGCGGCCCGCCAAGGCCCCAAATTGCCCCGGGTGCGCGACATGGCGCCCGCGCGAGCGCGCGGCGAGCGGGCGAGGCCGGGGTCCAGCCGCCCTGGCCGAGGGCCAGGGGCCTCCCCCGACCGGGCGCGCATGCTGTATAACGGGCCCTTACAGCCGTTCGCTCCCCGGACCCGGTCACGAGCAATCTCTCACGATGAAACCGACGACGATATCCCGGCGCTACGACATCCCATCATACACCGACGGATGGTTCCAGATCGGCTGGAGCGACGAGCTCGCGCCGACGCAGATGCGGCAGCTGCGCCACTTCGGCCGCGAGTACGTGCTCTTTCGCGGCGCCGACGGGACGGCGGGCGTGCTCGACGACGTGTGCCCGCACCTGGGCGCGCACCTGTCGCAGGGCGGCTGCGTGCAGGGGAACTCGGTGCGTTGCCCGTATCACCACTGGGCCTTCGATCGAACGGGGCAGTGCACGAATATCCCGTACACCGCGAAGATCCCGGTGAAGGCGCGCACGTCCGCTCATACGGTGCGCGAGCGGCACGGCATGATCTTCATGTATCGCAGCAAGTCGGGGGCGGCGCCGACCTACGATCTGCCGGGGATCGAGGACTTCGACCCGGCGACGTACACGCGGCCGGCGAAGTACGACTTCGACGTCAAGATCCACGGCCAGGACATCATGGAGAACTCGGTCGACCCCGCCCACTTCGCGGCGGTCCACGGCCATCTGCAGCCGACCAACACCTTCCGGCAGTCGGGCCGGGAGCTGCGGATCACCCAGCGGACCGCCGTGCACCGCTTCGGACGGGTCCTGCGGGTTCGCCTCGAGTTCCACATGATCGAGCCCGGATTCCACTACGTGCACTTCCCGGAGATGCCGGGCCCGCCGGCCTTCGTCTTCTCGTCGATCGTGCCCGTCGATGACAGCAGCGTGCGCCACCGAATGGCACTCTACGTGAAGAAGACCCGCGTACCGCTGGTCTCGGCGGTCGCTCGCTCGTTCCTGTTGTGGCAGATGATGCGGACCTACCGCGAGGACCTTCAGATCTGGCAGAGCAAGGAGTACCTGCCGCACCCGGTCCTCTGCGACGGCGATGGGTCGATCATGAAGCTGCGCGCGTGGTACCGGCAATTCTACTGCCCGAGCGACCTCGCCGGTATCGCCGACCGCGCCGATCATGGCGCCCCGTCGTGAGCAGTCGCGGCCTGCCCTGCTGGTGTCCCCTGGTCACACCACCGGGGGTCGCGACATTCGCCGGCCCAGCACCGCGAGCCCGACGATCGCGGCGACGATGACCGTGAGCACGAGCCAATGCCGGGCGAGGAATTCGCGCGGAGATTCATTCGCGGGCCGGAAGTTGCCGGTGATCGCAGGATCCTCCGCATAGAGCAGGCGGACCTCGGCCTCCGGGTCCGGGCTGTCGTCGATCCACTCGAGCTCCCGCTCGGCGAGCTCCGCGTACCAGGCGTCGGCCTCGGCGCGCTCTCGCTTGAGCGCCGCCTTGATCCCCTCGATCGAGGTGTCCTCGCGGTCGCCGAACGAGCGCATGCCGCTGGCGGCCTGCTCTGCCATCTCCTCGTAGGCAGCGCGAGCCGACCGATCCCTGGTCGCGCGGGCCGCCATCAAGTATGCGCGGGTCGCCAGGAGCCTGGCATCGGCGGCGCTGTCCGGCGCGTTCAGCAGGTCACCCAGGGCCTCGCAGAGGATCGGTGAGTCGTGCTTGCCGAAGCGCATCATCCCCAGCACCGCCTTGACCGCCGCCTGGGCGTCGGCCGTCGCGAGGTGCTGCGCCCCGAACTTGGCCGCGAGGAAGATCTCGAAGCCGTGGGGCTCGCGGGTGAAGAGCGGCAATTCCAGCGAGCCGTCCGCGCCACGCTTGGCCAGCATGTACTCGGCCAGCCATCGCTGATAGCGCTCGCGGCCGAAGTGCGCGTCGGGGTTCTCGTGGAGGGCGCGGTCGATGAACTCGAGCCCGCGCTCGAGGTCCCCGCTGTGCATATAAAAAGTGCCGAGATTGGCGAGGGTCTCGTAGCGTCGCGGATCCCGCGGCAGGATCGCCTCCATCGCCGCGATCGCCTCGGCGTGCGCGCCGAGCTTGTCGTGGGCGGCCGCCAGGTCGTCGACGAGGGCGAGATTGTCGGGCTCCTCTTTGATCCGCGCCAGCCGGTCCTGGATCCGCCAGGCATAGAATTCAGGCGTGTGGCGCAGGAACTTTCCGGTCATCAATTCCAGGGCCGTGGGGAAGCGCGCGCGCTCCTGCATCAGCGTCTCGGTGTCCCAGATGCAGGCCCGGGCGATCGCCGGCGCGACGACGACCGCGAGCGCAAACACGAGACCGATCGTGCGAAGCTTCACGCTCGCGAGCATGCCGGACGGCGTCACCGATGCCAAGCCAGCCGCGACGATCCACGGCTGGTAGGTGCCGTCCTGCTGCCAGCGCACGGGCTCCCGTCGAAGCGCGCGACCTGGCGAGGGCGCCTTCCAAACCCGCCGCTTGTCCGGAGCGCGGGGCCGTGCAAAACTCGCCCCGAGGCAAGCATGGTCGACGCGTGGGTTCAGATCGTAATCTTCAGCGTCGTCGTCGTCGCCGGCCTACTGTGGGGCCGGAGCGGCCTTCGGCGGTGGAGCGAGTACAGCTTCGCCGAGGACTTCAGGGCGAGCTTTCTGCGGGTGCGGTGGAGCTACTCGGGCGACCTCCTCGAGGGTGGGCCGCGGCTCATCACGCCGGCGATGGTCGTCGCGGCCGGCCTCGGCGGGCTGGTCTGGGTCCTGGTGCGGCGACTGACCGAATGAGCGGGCCCATGATGTCCATGCTCGAAGATGGGGGGCGGGTCGGGGTCAGGGGCGGGTTTGCACGAGGGCGGCCGGCGGGGCGGCGAGCAGGGCGCTGTATTCTCGCGGCCGGAGCTCGAGGCGCTGCGCGACCTGCTGGATGACGCTGAGCTCGTGGGCGTTGATGGGGCCGATGGGGCTCACCAGAGGGAGGCCGCGGAAGAAGCTCGTTGCCCCGCGAAATGCTGTGACTTGCTCGGGCGGCTCGTGCACCGCGATCGAACGGGCGAACTCGCCCCGGGCCGCGCGGGTCCCCTCCTCCGTGTGAGCCGCGAAACCCCGCGTACTGCGCGTGCCCTCGCCGGTGAGCCCGGACTCGCCGTGCTCGCAGCGGGCGGGGGCCAGCCCACGCGCCAGCGCACGGGACGACCCGGACCAAATCGACATCACGGCCGGATCCAGCCGCGTCGCGAACGAGGACCAGCAGCAATAGGAGCGACACGGGGCGCTCATACTCATATCTGGACTAACATGTCCCGATGGCCAGACCGTCGGAACGCCCGTGATCGCCGTCCACACGCCGACGAGACGCGAAGTGGACAATTGATCGACATGCCGGGCTGCGCCGGCAACCTTGCAACCGCGACGATCCCGGGTACAAGGGAAACCCCTGCCCTGCCAGGGCGCGCCGTTCCTCGTACCGAGCTTAGAATCATGCATCACCATTGCCTGCCCTGGATCTCAGCCTTCGCGCTCCTCGCCACCTCGAGCACCGCCAGCGCGGTGGAGCCGGCCCCGGTCCCTGCCACCGACGCCCCCCTGGACAAGGCATCGACCGGAGATCCGGCGGCGGGCGGCGGCGGGGTTCAATTGGCGGACTCGTCGGTGGGCGGCAAGGTCGACACCGGTCCAAAGGCCGACAATACCCGCACCGACCACGAGAGCGCCCAGCCGTGGATCAAGCGCTTTCGGCCGACCCGGCATCAGCTGGAGGGCGGCATCTACGGCGGTGTGCTGCTCCCCAACACCGATCACGAGCTGTACGATCCCGACAAGGATTGGGCGCCCTACAAAAAGGTCGCCGCCGACATCGGCCTGCGCGTCGGCTACTATCCCCTGTCCTTCTTCGGCCTCGAGATCGAGGGCGGCGTGATGCCCACCAAGCTCCGTGACGACAGCTCCAAGGCGCTGCTCGGGGCGTTCCGCGGATATGGCCTGTTTCAGCTCCCTTATCGCATCACGCCCTTCGCCCTCATCGGTTACGGCATGGTGGCGAGCACCGGCAGCCGCATCGGCGCCGACATCGACCCCGCGCTGCACTTCGGCGGCGGCGTAAAGTTCTACATCAATCGCCTGCTGGCCCTGCGCGTCGACGTCCGCGACAACGTCACCGCCCGGCACGAGGTCGAGAATGGCTCGACGCACCACGTCGAGGTGCTGCTGGGCCTCTCGTTGCTGCTGAACCGCACCAGGCCGGTCCCCAAGCTGGACATCGACACTGACGGCGACGGCATCCTCGACCGCCTCGACAAGTGCGTCAAGGTCCCGGGCATCGAGCCCGACGGCTGCCCGCCCCCGCCCCCGATCGACACCGACGGCGACGGCGTCTACGACTCCGAGGACAACTGCATCGATGTGCCCGGCACGGTCCCCGACGGCTGCCCGGACAGCGACGGCGACGGCTTCAAGGACCCGGTCGACAAGTGCCCGCAGGTGCCCGGCGTGGTCCCCGACGGCTGCCCGTCGCCCGACACCGACGGCGACGGCATCCTCGACCAAAAAGACAAGTGCATCGAGGTCCCCGAGACCAAGAACGGCTACCAGGACAAGGATGGCTGCCCCGACGAGGTCCCGAAGGCCGTCGCCAAGTTCTCGGGCGTCATCAAGGGCATCTTCTTCGACGTCGACAAGGACACGATCAGGCCCAACTCGCGGGCCACCCTCGACGCCGCCGTCAAGGTGCTCAAGGAGTTCGAGGACGTGAACTTCGAGATCAGCGGCCACACCGACACCGATGGCAGCCGCGATCACAACGTCGACCTCTCGCGTCGGCGCGCCGAATCCGTCCGGGCCTACCTGGTCAAGAAGGGCATCCCCGAGCGCCGCCTCGTCACCCGCGGCGCCGGCCCGGACGAGCCGATCGCCGCCAACGACACCAAGAAGAACAAGTCGCAGAATCGCCGCATCGAGTTCAAGCTGCAAGACAACCCCAACGACTGAGCGCAGCCGCCCACCACACGCCCGCCCCGCCGTCATGCTTGTTCATGACCGGGCGGGCGTTTCGCGTCCGAGGTGGCGCGCAGGCGCGGCCGAACATGACGAAGATGTAATCCGCGGTTAATCGACGGCCCGGCGCCGCGCGTGGGAGGGCTGGCCGCCGGAGACCATGCTCGGTTCCCTGATCGACCTCTCTATTCGCCTGCGGTACATGATGCTGGCGCTCCTGGGTGTGCTCCTGGCCGGGGGCGTCATCGCCGCGCGCACGCTGCCGATCGACGCCATCCCCGACATCTCGGGGATCCAGGTGTCGGTGCTGACCGAGGCCCCCGGGCTCTCGGCGCTCGAGGTCGAGCGCAACGTCACCTTCCCGATGGAGAACGCGCTCAATGGCGTGCCCGGCATGACCGAGCTGCGCTCGGTGTCCCGCGCCGACATCTCGGCGATCACCATCATCTTCGCCGATGACGTCGAGCCGTGGTTCGCGCGCCAGCTGGTGTTCGAGCGCATGATGCAGGCGAAGGCCGACCTGCCGGCCAACATCCCCACGCCGCAGCTCGCCCCGCTCACCACCGGCCTCGGCGAGGTCTTCCAGTTCGTGGTCAGCTCCCCTGTGCACTCGCGCAAGCAGCTGCGCAGCCTCCTGGACTGGGAGATCGTGCCGCGCCTGCGCGGCATCCCCGGGGTCATCGAGGTCAACACCATGGGTGGCGACCTCAAGCAGTATCAGGTGGTCGCCAGGCCCGATCGGCTCGCGGCCTACAACCTGCCCCTGGGCGCGCTGCTGGAGGCCCTTCAGCGCTCGAGCGCGACCATCTCCGGCGGCTACCTCGACCGCGGCGCCGAGTCCTTCACGCTGCGCGCCGTCGGCATGTTCGGCGGCCTCGACGACATCGGCAACGTGGTCGTCAAGACCGGGTCGGACGGCCAGCCGGTGCTGGTCAAGCACGTCGCGGAGGTCCGCGACGGCGCCGCCCTGCGTCACGGCATGATCACCTACCGCGGCGAGGACGAGGCGGTCACCGGCATCGTCATGATGCTGCTCGGCTCGAACAGCCGCGACGTCATCTACGCCGTCAAGGACCGGGTCGCGGAGATCCAGCGCAGCCTCCCGCCCGGCGTCGTCATCGAGACCGTCTACGACCGCGCGGACTTCGTCGAGCGCACCCTCTCCACCGTGATGACCAACCTCGTCGAGGGCGCGCTGGTCGTCTTCTTCGTGCTGATCCTCTTCCTCGGCAGCGTGCGCGGCGCGCTGGTCTGCGTGGTCGGGATCCCGGCCTCGATGACGATCGCCCTGTTCGGGATGCACTACGCCGGCGTCACCGGCGACCTGATGAGCCTCGGCGCGATCGACTTCGGGTTCCTCGTCGACGGCCCCATCGTCGTGCTCGAGGCGCTGCTCGCCGGGTTCATCGGCAAGCAGCTCGCCCCCACCGAGCGCGCCCAGGCCTACACCGCGGCGATCCAGAAGGTCATCCGCCCGGTCGCCTTCGCGGTCGCGATCATCATGCTGGTGTACGTGCCCCTGCTCGGGCTCGAGGGCGTCGAGGGCCGCATGTTCCGGCCGATGGCGACGACCATGGCGTTCGCGCTGCTGGGCGCGCTGGTCTACTCGGTGGTGTTCCTCCCGGCGCTGCTGGCGATCTTCGTGCCGCCGCTCAAGCGCGACGGCGCCCGCTGGCTGCGTCCGCTGTCCCGGGTCTATGCCCGGCTGCTGCCCGGCGCGCTGCGCCTGCGCTGGCCGCTGTTGCTCGCGGCCGCCGCCGCGCTGGTGGCCTCGGGCATGATCTTCGCCAGCAAGGGCGCCAACTTCGTGCCCCGCATCGACGAGGGTGACCTCGTGGTGACGATCCGCCGCGCCCCCTCGATCAACCTCGAGGAGGCGAAGCGGCTCGACCTGCTGAGCCAGCAGATCCTGCTGACCTTCCCGGAGGTCATCACCACGCTCTCGGCGACCGGCCGCGCCGAGGTCGCCATCGATCCGGTCGGCAAGGACAACACCGACATCCTGGTGCGCCTGAAGCCCAAGGACCAGTGGACGACCGCCCACGACCTCGACGGGCTCAGCGAGGCCTTCAAGACCACGCTCGAGCGGCAGGTGCCCGCGACCTTCTTCTCGATCTCCCAGCCGATCGAAGATCGCACCAACGAGATGATCAGCGGCTCACGCGCGGACGTGCAGATCATGCTCACCGGCACCGACCTGCTCGAGCTCAAGCGCATCAGCGAGGCGATCCGCGACTCGGTGCGCGACATCGAGGGCACCGGCGACGTCCGCGTCGAGCGCGTGCTCGGCATGCCCGAGCTGACCGTCAAGCCCGACCGGGCCCGGCTGGCCCGCTACGGCGTGCACATGGCGGACGCGCTGATGGCGATCGAGGCGGCCCGCGTGGGCCTGCCGATCGGCTGGGTCTACGAGGGCCAGCGCCGCTTCGAGGCCCGACTCCTGGTTCCTCCGCGGGCGCCGGTGCCGGAGGCGCTCGGGGACTTGTTCGTCGAGACCGCCGACGGCCACCGCGTGCGGATGTCCGAGCTCGCCGTCATCCGCGAGCAGGAAGGCCCGGCGCAGATCCGCCGCGAGGACCGGGTCCGCGTCGTCCGCGTCGAGGTCAACCTGCGCGGCCGCGATCTGCTGTCCTGGGTGCGCGACGCGCAGGTCGCGGTGGCCGCCACGATCGACCTGCCGAGCGGCTACGCGATCGAGTGGAGCGGCCAATTCGAGAACTTCGAGCGGGCCAGCAAGCGCCTCGCCGTGGTCGTGCCGGTCGCCCTGCTGCTGATCTTCGGCATGCTGCTCTGGAACTTCGGCGACCTCCGCTACGCCGTCGCCGTGTACGCGGTCGTGCCCTTCGCCCTGACCGGCGGCATGGTCGGCCTCATCCTCCGCGGCATGGAGTTCAGCATCCCTGCCGCGGTCGGCTTCATCGCGCTCGCCGGGGTCGCGGTGCTAAACGGCGTGATCCTGGCCACGGATGTGCGCCACGCGATCGGCAGCGGCCATCGCTTCGACGAGGCGGTCGTGATCGGCTCGGTGCACACGATGCGCGCGGTGCTGACGACCGGCGCCGTCGCGGCCCTCGGCTTCCTGCCGATGGCCCTCGCCACCGGCGCCGGGTCCGAGGTCCAGCGCCCGCTGGCCACCGTGGTCGTGTTCGGCATCGGCGCCTCGACCCTCATGACCATGTTCCTGCTGCCGGCGGTGCTCAAGCTGACGCTGCGCCGCGAGCAGCGCCCGCGCTGAAACCGGGCGAGCCCCTCATGTCGGCAAACCGGCGCGGCGCAGCGGCCGGCCGCCAGCGGCGGCTACACCGGCGCGCCGACGCATGTCCCGCTGGAGCGGCTGCTCACGCCGACATGACACGCTTGTAATGTCGGCGGCGCTCGGCGCGGGGCTAAACTGGGCGCGCGCATGAAGGTGCTCATCGTCGAGGACGACGAGAAGGTCGCCCGGTTCATCGCCCGCGTGCTCGGCGAGGAGGGCTTCATCACCGACCTGTGCGTCAGCGGCACGGACGCCGTGCGCCAGGCCAGCGCGGTCACCTACGACGTGGTCCTGCTCGACTGGATGTTGCCCGACCTCGACGGGCTCGCGGTCTGCCGCGAGCTGCGCCGTTGTGGCACGGTCACCCCGATCATCATGCTCACGGCGCGCGGCGAGGTGCGCGAGCGGATCCTCGGCCTCGAGGCCGGGGCCGACGACTATGTCGTCAAGCCGTTCGAGATCGACGAGCTGTTGGCCCGCATCCAGGCGGTGCTGCGTCGCACGCACGGCTTCGGCCGCATGCAGCTCGGCGCGCTGGAGATCGATCGCTTGCAGCGGCGCGTCACCCTCGGCGGTCGCACCCTGGACCTCACCGCCCGCGAGTACACCCTGCTGCTGTTCCTGGCCCACCAGGCCGATCGCGTGGTCGCCCGCTCCGAGCTGCTCAGCCAGGTGTGGTCGACGCAGTTCGACCCCGGCTCCAACCTCGTCGATGTCCACATCAGCCGCCTGCGCGACAAGCTCGGCGAGCACGCGTGGATGATCGACACCGTGCGCGGCAAGGGCTACCGCCTGCGCCAGGAGCCGCCATGAGCCTGCGTGCCCGCTATGTCATCGCCATCTCGGCGATCACGCTGGTCACGCTCGGCGGGGCCTTCGCGTACGTATCGATCTCCGTCAACGCCAGCCAGCGCCGCCAGCTCGACCTCGCGCTCGCGCATGAGGCCCGCGAGGAGGCCGCGGAGGCGGCCATGCTCGGCGGAGACGAGCTCGCCATCAGCGACCGCCCGGGCCCGGCCGCCAACGACGTCGGTCCGCTGACCAAATATGGCGTCATCTACGGCCCTGCCGGGGCCGTGCTCGCCCAGACGCCCTCCTGGCGCGGCCGCCCGCCGCTGCTCCCCGAGCTCCCCGAGCGGGGCGGCTCCGCCTTCGACCTGTGGTCCGGCGACGAGCATCTGCGCGGCATTCACGTCGACATTCCAGCGCATCCGGGCGCGACGATGCTGCTGGCCGCGCCCCGCAGCGACCTCGACGGCGACGAGCGGTTCCTGGTCCGCGCCATGGCGACCGTGTTCGGCCTGGCCCTGCTCTGGACGCTGCTGGTCGCGATCGTCGTCGTCTGGCGGCTCACGCGGGACCATCGGACCATCGCCGTGGTCGCGCGGCGCGTCGCGGCCGGGGACTTCGACGCCCGGATCCGCATGCTCAGCGGCGACCGCGAGGTCGTGCAGCTCGCCCAGGACATCGACGCGATGATCGACCACCTCGGGGTGCTCATCGGGCTGCAACAGCGCTTCATCGCCAACGCGGCGCACGAGCTGCGCTCGCCGCTGACGACCCTGTACGGCGAGCTCTCGCACGCGCTGCGGCGCTCGCGGGAGCCGGCCGAGTACGAGCGCGCGATCCAGGAGGCCCTCGGCGCGACCCAGCGGTTGCGGCGCCTGACCGACGACCTGCTCGCCGTGGCCCGCGTGCGCGCCGACGCCGATACCTCGGAGGTGGTCGAGCTCGCGGATCTGTGCCAGGAGGCCGCCTCGCTGGTCGCCGCGGACGCCGAGGCCCGAAAGGTCGAGGTCCGCCAGCACGGGACCGACCTGCGGGTGCCCGGGCGCCGTGAAGACCTGCTGCGCCTGCTGCGAAACCTCCTCGAAAACGCGGTCCGTCACTCCCCCGCCGGTGGCGTCGTGCATCTGCGCTGCGAGCAGCACGGCGGTCACGTCGAGCTCACGGTCCGTGATCAAGGGCCGGGCGTCGCGGAGGTCGACCGTGACAAGCTCTTCGAAGCGTTCTATCGCGGCGCCCGGGAGCGGGCCGCGAACGACGGCGGCACCGGCCTCGGCCTGACCATCGCGCGAGAGATCGCGCTGGCACATGGCGGCGAGCTCGGCCTGGTCCGCCTGCTCGAGGGCGACGCCGCGGGTGCCTGCTTTCTCCTCAAGCTTCCGACGGCGCTCGCCTGAGGCGATCGGCGCCGCTGTACGACCGGACCACCCAGGTGTAATAGCCAGCCGTACCATTATACTTGATCGTCTCCTGCGATCCGTTGGTCTCGTCCTCCTCCGGCGCGCCCTGCTTGATGAAGATCAGCGAGTTCCCGGCCACGTCGACGCTGAACGCCGGCTTCGGGTCCAGCCCCTTGATGCCCATGAAATGCACGTTCATGCCGCCGCGCCGGACGGCGCCATAGACATAAGGCCGGGTCTGCTCATAGGTGACCTCGAAGCCGAGCAGACGATAAAAGGCCAGCGTGTCCGGCAGCGACACGCAGGGCAATACGGGGATCATCTGTTCGGACATCCGTTCACTTCACCGCGAGACAGCCGGTCACCGAGCAGAGCGCCGCGCCGAGCGTCCAGTCGGCCTCGACCTCGCCGAAGCTCTTGACCCAGATGAGCGGATCGCTCTCGGCGGTGAAGCCGTAGGTCTGCAGCAGCGCGTCGATCCACGCGGCAGAGAAGCAAAAGCCCTCGCGGAATTTCTCGGGCACGTCCGGATAGGTCTCGCCCACCGTCTTCCACGGCAGCCCACAATAGCCCGTGGTGCCTTTGGGGCCGCCGGCGGCCTCGCGCAGCTGGGCCACGCTCGCGTGCTCCGGGAGCTTGAAGAACTCGCGGGCAAAATAGTAGGCGCTGACGGCGTAGAACTTCATGCCGGCTGGCAGCGGCGGCTGGGCCACGCCGGGCTTGGCGGCGTCGTTCGGCGCCGCCAGCCCGCAGTGGGCCGCCTCGCACTTCCTGGGCTTGAGCACCGCCGCGAGCGCCTTGGTGCAGGCCGCATACTTGCCGGTGCCCTTGCGCAGCCCCCTATGATAACAGGCGTCGACGGCCACGTGCTCGCGGGCGATGTCTTGCCCGTAGCCGAGATAAGATTGGGCGTAGACGTTGAACGTGCGCCCGCCGAGCTGCACGGGGAGGGTCGGCGCGCCGGCTGCCTCGGCGGCGGCGACCTCGAAGGCGATCTGCGTCGACGCCCCGCCGAGGTCGAGCGCGCCGACCGTGCCGGCGTCGCCTTGCAAGCGGCCGAGCGCGTAGTTGGCGGTCATCCAGGCGTAGAGGGCCTCCTGGGCGCCGCTGATGGTCCCCGCGAAGCGCAGGTCGAGGCCGCTGCGCTTGATCTCGTCCGCGACCGCGCCGTGGATCGCGTTGGCGGCGGCCTCACCACCGGGTTCGCCCGCGAGCAGACGCATGCCCGCGGTCGCCATCACCGCGACCGGCGTGCGCTCCTTGCACGCCGCCGGGATCGACGCGAGCACGCCGCCCTCGGCGCCCAGCAGACCCTTGATCGACTCGGCCGCCTTCGCCGGCTCGGCCGCGAAGCTCGACAGTCCGGGCTCGACCCTGGCGGCGCTGGCCTGCTCGATCTTCGTCGGCAGGCCGCCGGCCTCGGCCACGGCCACCCTGTACGTATACGCCCGCGACCCGCTGCTGCCGGCATTGATGAAGACCAGGTAATCGCACACCTGCGGGGGCTCGGCCGGGACCTGCACGACCGGCGTGGGCTCGACCGGCGGGGTGGTCGATTGCTTCGTTCCACAGGCGACGATCCCACAGGCGACGATCCCACAGGCGACAACGAGAGAAGTGGCGGTGACGGTCAGTGTACGGAGCACGGCCGGCAGTTTTTTCCACGTTCCCGGGCACCTGTAAAGCTCGATCGCGCGCGGCGGCGCCCCCGGCAGGCGGGCCCTCGGCTCAGGTCGCCGTCTGCGCGCCGATGATCCCATATCCACGTAGATATCGGCGCGAAAGGCCATATGATGGGTGTACTGAAACGCCTCCACCGCCTGGACAGTGGCTGCGTCCGCTGCTCGCGTCGTGTCGTGCATCCGCGGGCGGTGAACCACGACCATGGTCACCCGGTCGCTCGGCATCGACGTGCGCTCGCTCGTCTCGTCGGCTCGCAGATCGACGGCGAACGGATCAAGGTGCGGGCGCACTGTCAAGCCAGCTCCGGCAGCGCCGGTGGTGGGCGCTACTTCGCTCGCCGCCCTGCATATGGGGGCATTGGACCCCGAAGCGTGGCCGCATAACCTCAGCATGCCAGCGCCAGGGAGGCTGGCGCGGGCCAGCCCGGCGATCGGCCGCGATCGCAAACTGGTACCGTCAAGGTGCAACGATGGCCGAAGCGGCTCGACCTTCCGCGATAATTTTGCGGCGCGACACGCACTTCGACTTCTCCGAGGAGGAGGCGGTCGACGAGGCAATTCCCGAGGGCACGATCGTCGCCGAACGCTACCGCGTGCTCTCGACCCTCGGCGCGGGCGGCATGGGCACCGTGTATCTCGCCGAGCACCTGACGGTCGGCCGCCGCGTCGCCATCAAGGTGCTGAGCGGCGAGTGGAGCGGCCAGAACTTCGTCGCCCGCCGGTTCCAGGCCGAGGCGCGCATCGCCAGCACGATCGGCCACCCCAACATCGTCGAGGTCTTCGACGCCGGGCAGCTGCCCGACCGCCGGCTGTTCCTGGTGATGGAGCACCTCGAGGGCCACGACCTCGCGGCGGAGATCCTGCGCTGCCGCACGCTCTCGCAGGTGCGTACCGCCGAGATCCTGCGCCAGGTCGCGCTCGCCCTCGCCGCCGCGCACAAGGCCGGCGTCATCCACCGCGACCTCAAGCCCGGCAACGTCATGATCGCCAGCCGCTCCGACGGCGAGATCGTGAAGATCCTCGACTTCGGCATCGCCTCGAGCCCACGCGCCACCGCCCGCGAGGGCCAGCGCCTCACCCTCCCCGGCTCGGTCATGGGCACGCCGGATTACATGGCGCCGGAGCAGTCGAGCAGCGCCGAGCCGACCCCGCGCTTCGACATCTATGCGCTCGGCGCGATGGCCTTCGAGATGCTCGCCGGCGACCCGCCGATCCTCGCCGAGGATGCCTACGAGCTGCTGGTCCGCAAGCGCCAGCAGCCCGCCCCGTCGCTGGCGACCCGCGCCCCGCACGTCGATCCCGACTTCGTGGCGCTGATCGACGATTGCCTGCAGATCCTGCCCTCGCGCCGGCCGCTCGACGCCAGCGAATTCATCGACCGCCTCGACGCCTTCATCGATGCGCTGCCCGACGGCGAGCGGCCCGGTCGATCTTTCACCTCGAGCTCGGCGACCATGGCCGCCAAGAACGAGACGCTCGGCCCGGGCGGCGACCCCGACTTCTTCGCGCCGCGCCGCCCCCCACCCGGCTCGCCGACGGTCCCCGCGCTCTCGCAGATCCCACCGATCGTGCCGCGCGGCCGGTCGCTTCGCGCGCGACTCGCCCTCGGCCTCGGCGTGCTCACCCTCGGCCTCGGCGCGTGGTTCTTGCTCGTCGATCGCGGCGCGCAGCCGATGCTCGTCGAGGCCGCGGAGATCGG
>NZ_JACCSO010000167.1 GCF_013812955.1 Nannocystis sp.
GATCGTGTCAGCGCGCTGGTCCTGCTGCTGGGCGCGGCCGGCCGCGTCTTCGACACCGCGCTCGGCCCGCTCGGCAAGCTGCTGCACCGCAGCATCGAGCGCATGTCGCCGCGGATCTTCGCGCTGAGCCTGCGTGGGGTCCAGCGCATCGTCGCCTCGCCGGTCGGCTTCCGGCTCGGCCGCGGCCTGCGACTGGTCGGCCCGGAGGCCGCCCGTGCCGACGTCCAGCGCTTCATCGACCACTTCGTGGACGAGCTCGACCCGCCGACCCTCGCCGCCATGGCCCTCGCCGCCCAGGCCCACAACGCCGAGGACCTGCTGCCGCGGATCACCGTGCCGACCCTCGTCGTCGGCGGCGACAGCGACGTGTTCGCCCCCGGTCCCCGGGTCGCCGTGCAGATGCAACGCAAGATCCCCGGCAGCGAGCTGCTACGCCTGCCCCACGGCACACACACCAGCCTGTTCGAGCACCACGCCGAGATCGGCGCCGCCGTCGACGAGTTCCTGCGCCGCCGCCTGCCCACCGCGGCGACCTGAGGCCCTTTTCAGACCCGGGTGGATCGGCGTATACGGGCGCATGGTCCGCCGATCGCTCGTGCTCGCCCTCTCGCTCGCCGCCTGTAGCCCCTCCGGTGGCTCGGGCACGGCCGACACCGCCACCGGCACGAGCAGCGCCACCGACGCCACCGACGCCATCAGTACGACCACCCCAACGGCGACGACCGCCGGCACGACCAGCGCCGACACCGGCGCGCCCACCAGCACCGGCGACAGCGACACCGGCGAGGCGATCGACTACACCGCCCCCGGGCCCCACGTCGTCGCCAACACCCGCTTCGTGCTGCCCGCGGGCGAGCGCGCGCTGCAGGTCGAGGTCTGGTACCCGGCCGACGCCGCCGCCGCGGCCGGCGCCGCGAAGGGCCACCCGATCGCCGAGTTCGTGGCCGAGGGCGCTGACCGGGTCGCCTTCGAGGATCTGCTCGCCAAGCTCTCGCCGGCCGGACAGATCGGCACCCGGCTGCAGACCAGCTCCGCCTTCGACGGCCCGCTCGCGGCCGGTGGGCCGTGGCCGCTGCTGGTCTTCTCCCACTGTCACAGTTGCACCCGCTTCTCGTCGTTCTCGATCGCCGAGCACCTCGCCAGCCACGGCTTCGTCGTCGCCGCCCCGGACCACGCCGGCAATACGCTCTTCGACGAGCTCGCGGGCAACAGCGCCGCGCTCGGCGAGGACTTCCTGAAGATCCGCCGCGCCGACCTCGGCGCCGTGCTGGACGCGATGCTCGACCCGCAGAGCCCGGTCGTGCCCGCCTCCCTGCGCGGTCAGAGCGACCCGGCGCGGGTCGGCGCGTTCGGCCACAGCTTCGGCGCCGCGACCGTCGGCCGCCTCGCACAGGAGGATCCGCGGATGCGGGCCGCGATGCCGATCGCCGCCCCGATCGAGAACCCCTTCTTCCCCGGCAACAAGGTCACCGACATCCATGTGCCGCTGCTGTCGATCCTCGCCGAGGAAGACAACAGCATCGGCGCGCTCGGCAACAATCTGATCGCCCAGAACTTCAAGAGCGCCAACCCGCCGATCCGCCTGGTCCGGGTCCGCGACGCCGGGCACTGGAACTTCAGCGACATCTGCGGCCTCACCGAGGCCCTCGCGCCCGGCTGCGGCGAGGGCGTGCGGCAGACCGCGGCGAACGAGGCCTTCACATACCTCGACATCGACATCGGACGCGGCATCGCCCGCGCCTACGCCGTCGCCTTCTTCGACCGCTACCTGCGCGACGCCCCCGATGCAGCGGCCTATCTCGACGCCCCCGACCCCGCCGACGTGGTCACTGTCGAGATCCGCGAGTAGCCTCGCTGGTTGCGCCGGCCGGCGGCAACGTGTCACCCTGGGCCGCGGATGCCTCGCCCCGCCTCAGCTCGCGCGCTCCTCGGTTTGACCTTCGCGTGCGCGCTCGCCTGTGACGCCCGCGCGCTGCCACAGCCCGAGGCCCGCCCGCCGAGACCCGCGACGTCGGTCGTGCCAGCGCCCGCGCCCGCGCCCGTAGCCGCTGCGCCCGTGGCGACGACGTCCGCCACCGCGTCCACATCCTCGCGCTACGCCAGCGCGGCGGACATGGAGTACCTCGAGGTCATCCATGTGCCGCCGAACACCCCGGAGGCCGCGCGCCCGGGCCCCGACGCGCAGCTGCCGATGTTGATCGCGATCCACGGCCTCGGTGACACCCCGGAGAACTTCCAGCACGTGATCAGCGACCTGCCGGTGACGGTGCGGGTGATCATCCCGCGCGGCCTCGACCCGGTCGACGACGGCTTCTCATGGTTCCCGATTCGCGCGCGCAGCAACGACGTCGCCGGCCTGTCGAAGGGGATCTCGAGCGCCGCGGATCGCCTCGCGCGCTTGATCGCCGCGCTGCAGCGCAGTCGGCCGACCACCGGCCGCCCGGTCGTCACCGGCTTCTCGCAGGGCGGCATGCTGAGCTTCGCGCTCGCCGTTTATCACCCGGAGCTCATCGCCATGGCCGTGCCGGTCGGCGGCTGGCTGCCGCCGCCGCTGTGGCCCTCGGCGCTGCCCGAGCGCCGCCCGCTGCCGAAGATCGTCGCGCTGCACGGCGAGGCCGACCCCGCCGTCAAGTTCATCCCCACCCGCGAGGCCGTCGAGCACCTGGAGAAGCTCGGCTGGCCCGCGATGCTCAAGCCCTACCCCGAGGTCGGGCACGCCATCCCCCCGAAGATGCGCCGCGAGCTGTACCTGCAGCTGGAGCACGCGCTCGAGGCCACGCCATGACCACCCCCAGCCAGCCCCAGAAGAAGCAGCGCAAGCTGCGGACCTACCCCGAGCTCGAGCGCAAGGCCTTCATGCACCCGTGGGACATCAAGGCCACGGCCGCGCTGCACCGCGTGCCCGGCTTCGACCGCGTGATCGCCAAGGTGATGGAGTTCGGGCTCGAGCGCGTGCTGTTCTTGCAGAACATCGCCGACAACGTGCGGGTCACCGACAAGATGTTCCCGCGGCTCTATCGCTACCTGCAGTGGAGCTGCAAGGTCCTGAACGTCCCGGAGCCGGAGTTCTACGTCAGCCTCGACCCGATCCCGAACGCGTACACCTACGGCCACACCCGGCCCTTCATCGTCATGACCACCGGCCTGATCGAGCTGCTCGGCGAAGAGGAGCAATTCTTCGCGGTCGCGCACGAGGTCGGGCACATCAAGTGCGAGCACGTGCTCTACACGGCGGTGGCGATGAACATCGCCACGCTGGTCGAGATCCTCGGCCAGGCGACGCTCGGCCTCGGCTCGCTGCTCGGCAAGAGCCTCGAGCTGCCGCTCTACGACTGGCAGCGCAAGAGCGAGCTGTCGGCCGACCGGGCCGCGCTGCTGTGCGTGCAGGACAAGACGGTGGCGATCCGCAGCTTCATGAAGCTCGCGGGCGGCGCCAACAAGCTGTTCCACGAGATGGACCAGGACGAGTTCATGCGCCAGATCCGATCCTACGAGGACGCCGACGAGTCGAACCTCAACAAGGTCTACAAGTTCCTGATCACGGCGTTTCGCACCCACCCGTTCCCGATCATGCGGGCCAAGCACCTCGACGAGTGGATCACCAGCGGCGAGTATTCACAGATCTCCGGCGCCGGCCCCGACGAGCTGTGAGAGCATCTTGAGGCCCGGCGCTGCCGTGGGGCATAGATAATTAAGCGACGCGGAGACCGCAGAAGCTGCAATGCGCGGCGACGCCCGGGGCGAGGATCACCTGGGAGATCCCGCTGCACGAGGGGCACTGGACGCCGATCTTTTGCACGCCGGTGTGGGCGGAGCCGGAGAGGAAGACGCCGTGCTCGTGGTCCAGACGACCGACGAGCTTGCCCGCGGCGATCGCCTCGAGCACGAGCTCGCGGGCGCGAGGCACGGGGATCCCGAGCTGCTCGCCGAGCTGGGCCAGGGGCAGACGCGCCGAGGCCTGGCCCATGGCGACGACTTGATCGAGGTGGCGGGCGTGGCGGCGCCGGAGGAGGCCGACCCACAGGAGGACCGTGCCCGGCACGACGAAGGCGCCAAAAGTCATGATCAAGACAGCGACGCCCGCGCTCGGTTGCTCCGGCCTGGAGGGTGCGACGATCATCCCAACCGCGACCGCCGAGCAAGAGACGCCAACAAAGGCGAGGACGCCGCCGAGGATCAGCTTGGAAGTGATGGTCATGCGCCGAGTCATGGTCGACGGGCGACGCCGCTGCGGTCAAGTAGGGCGCTCACGCGCGCGCTGGCGCGCTGGCGCGCACCGTCGGCGGCGTGGTGTCGAGCACGGCGACGAGATCGCCGACCGCGACCACGACCTCGAATACGCGGAACATCGTGGCCTCGCTGACCACGAAGCCGCGAGTGCGCAGGAACAGGGCCGCACGATCACGATCGGGACCGGGCTGCGGCCATGCGATCGATCGATGCGCGAGCATGAAGCAGGCGCCGTCCGCCGCGAGGTCCATGTCGCCGATGCGAAACGCGACGCAGCGTTGCTCGAGCAACAACCATGTGCCGGGGTGCGCATCGGCGTCATCGTCCTCGCGTAGCCCGACCTCGAAGGCGACGCAGCGCCGCCCCGAGATCGGCGCGGTCAGCAGGGCGCCTTCGCAGGCCACGCGCCCCTCCACGGTCCGACCGGGGGCGCCAGCCACGGGCAGACAATAACGCCAGCGAGCGGGGAGCCTTCTCGGCGTCGTGCGCCGCCAGGTCCGTCGGATCGCCCGGCCGAGCAGCAGCGTCCCGGGGCCGCCGAAGAGCACGATCATGACCCCGGCGAGCGCCGAGGCGACCTGCCAGCCCCTCCCGCTGCCGAAGGTGGTGAGCATCAGGATGAACAGCGTAAAACCTCCGATCGAGAGCGCCGCGGCGGTCACGGTCACCAGCCGGAGGGCGAGCCGGTGCGCGAGCGGGCTCCGCTCCGGACGGTCGCGCTCCAGCGCGTCCGCCAGCGCCAGCGCCGTGGTCGCGGGGGCCAGGTCGGTGAGCGCAGTTTGCCCGCAATGCGCGCAAGGCTCCGGCGTCCTGTTCCCGGGATCCGTCCGGTACGGCCGGTCCGGCGCCGGATCGCCGAGGCGACCGCAGACCATGCAGAGCATCGCGCACGGATAATCGGCGTCCCTCGACAGCGAGGTGACCGGGCCGCGCGCGATCGCATGGCCGCTCGTCATCGACGGCGCCAGAAGATGCGCTGAGCCCAGGCCGCGGCGCCGACCCGCAGGTCGTCGAAGTACGTGTACGAGACCGGCACGACCACCAGCGTCAGGATCGTCGCGGTGGTCATGCCGCCGACCAGGGTCTTACCAAAGGGGCCATAATTGAGGCCCTCGCCGGTCGCGGCCGAGAAGGCCAGCGGGATCATGCCGCCGACGGTCGTCAGGGCCGTCATCATGATCGGGCGAAAGCGCTGCATGCCGGCCTGCACGATCGCCTCCTCGCGCGAGAGGCCGGCCACGCGGGCGCTGTTGATGAAGTCGACGAGCACGATGCCGTTGTTCACGACCACGCCGAGCAGCAGCAGGATGCCGATCACCGCCAGCGAGTCGATCGGCGAGCCGGTGAACAGCAAGAACCACCACACCCCGATGAACGACAGCGGGATCGAGGGCAATACGCTGAGCGGCAGCACGAAGGACTCGAACAGAAAGCCCATCAGCAGGAAGATGAAGATCGTCGACAGCACCATCGCGCCGATGAGGTCGGTCTGGAGGTCGTCGGCCTCGCGGGCGTTGCGGTCGGCGTCGAAGCTGATCCCGCTCGGCAGGGCGTAGCGCTTGAGGTAGGCGCGCAGCGCCTTCTCGACCTCGAGGCGGTCCTCCTTGGCGAGCTCGAGGCGGATCAGCGCCGCGACCCGCTTGTCGTTGCGGACCAGCGCGCTCTCTCCGCGGCGCAGCAGGGGTTCGGCGAGCACGCGGATCGGCACGACCTTGCCGCGATCGCTCAGCACCTTGAACTCGAGCAGCTCGGACAGCTGCTCGCGGTCCTCCTTGCGGTAGCGGATCCTGACGTTGATCTCGCGGTCCTCGGTCAGGCTCTGGAAGCGCGGCAAGAGCTGCCCGCGGATCG
This sequence comes from Nannocystis sp., assembly GCF_013812955.1. Taxonomy (GTDB): domain Bacteria; phylum Myxococcota_A; class Polyangia; order Nannocystales; family Nannocystaceae; genus Nannocystis. The sequence continues at coordinate 6,082 of NZ_JACCSO010000167.1, forward strand.
CATAGGCCACCGTGTTGGCGATCGTGCCCGCCGACACCCCGAAGCGCTCCGTCATGGTCCGGTCGACCCCGAGCTGCAGCTCGTCGCGGCGCATGGAGTCGCCGCCGCGGCTCGACACGCCGAGCACCCCCGGCTGCTTCAGCAGCGCCTGCTCGAGGTCCTCCTTGGCGTTTTGCACCGACTGGTGGTCGTCGCCGTAGAGCGTGACCATGAAGGTGTCCTCCTCGGTGCCATCGGAGCCGCCGAAGCGCGCCTCCTTCACCCAGCCGGCCCGGCTCGGCATCAGGTCGTAGACCTCCTGGCGGACCGCCTTGAACGGCCGCTCGCCCTCGGTCTGCGACTCGAAGAACACCTGGACCTGCGCCACCGACCCGTCGAAGCCGACGTACTGGCCGGCGATCCGGTACTCGGCCTTGTTGGCGGTCAGCGTATCCTCGAGCTCGCGGATGAACGCGTCCGCCTCGTCGTGGGTCACGTCGCCCGGCATCGAGTAGTAGGCGAAGAAGTTGCGGGTGCCCATGTTCTCGCCCGACGAGAACGGCACCATCATCATCGGCCCCGCGATCGTGGCGACGAACAGCAGCAGCGACGGCACCACGATGTTCATGCGCGAGCGCAGGCTGGAGCGCAGTACCCGGCCGTACGCGCGGTTGAGCGCGCCCATCGTCGCCTCGTAGGCGACCGTCATCCAGCGCTTCCAGGCGAGGTCGAGGCGCAGCACCGGGCGCAGCCAGCGGCGTCCGGCCAGCAGCGGGCCGGCGTCGTTGAAGGCGATCGCGCTGGCCATCGGCACCAGCGCGAGGGCGACGAACAGGCTCGCCATCAGCGACACGCACACCGGCGTGACCATGCGGATCATGAAGAACTGGGTCGGCCCGGAGGACAGCAGCGCGGCCGGTGCGAACACGACCACCGTCGTCAGGGTCGCCAGGGTGATCGGCAGCGCGACCTCGCTGGCGCCGTGCAGCGCGGCCGCGTAGGGGCCCATGCCGCGGCCGCGGTAGCGCTCGATGTTCTCGGCGACCACCACCGAATTGTCGACCACGAGGCCGACGCAGATCATCAGGCCGAGCAGCGAGATCAGGTTGATCGACTGCCCGGCGAAGTACATGAAGGGCAGCGCCAGGAAGATCGACAGCGGGATCGAGGCCGCGATCAGCAGGGTCAGACGCAGGCGCCGCAGGAAGAACAGCAGCACGAAGATCGCCAGGACCCCGCCCTGCAGCCCCGAGCCGGTCACCTGGTTCAGGCTGTAGCCGATCGCCTCGCCCTGGTCGAAGATGTCCTCGATCTGAAAGCCGACCAGGGCCGGGTTTTGGCGCGCCTCGGCGACCGCGGCGCGGATGCGCTCGCAGACCTCGACGGTGTTGGCCTGCGACTCCTTGAGCACGAACAGCACCATCGAGGGCCGGCCGTTGTAGCGGTCGATGCGCTCGCTCTCCGGGTAGTCGTAGACGACCTGGGCGATGTCCTTGAGGCGCAGGTTCTTCTGCCCGACGATCGTGTCCTCGAGCTGCGCCACCGTCTGGTAGGTCGCCAGCGAGCGGATCACGAACTTGCCCTCGGGGTCGCGGATGTCGCCGCTCGCGAGGTTGAAGTTGGCCTTGGTCAGGGTCTGCGCGAGCTGGAAGATGTTGACGCCCGCGGCCTCGGCGAGCGAACGATTGAGCTCGATGCGGATCTCGCGGTCCTCCTGGCCCCACAGGTTGACCAGGCCGACCCCGTCGATGCGCTCGATGGCGCGGAGCAGGTGCTTCTGCACCCGGTCGCGCGGCAGCTCGACGCTCTCGTTCCAGGTGATGCCGTAAAACGACACCGGGATGCCGGCGCCCGACTGCTTGTTGATGCGCACGCGCTCGACGTCGCCGGGCAGGTCGGGCCGGGCCCGCGCGACCCGGTCCCGGACCTCGCGGTACGCGACGTTCATGTCGGTGTCGCTCTCGAACACCAGCGAGATGCTGGCCCGGTCGGCGCGGGAGGTCGCGCTGATCTCGTCGAGGCCCGGCGTGGTCGACAGCGCCTGCTCGAGCGGCCGCGTGATCCGGTCCTCGATGTCCTGCGCGGTCGCGTTGGCGTAGGGCACCTCGACCTGCATGAACGGCGGCGAGAAGCCCGAGGGGATCAGCTCGGTCGGGATGTTCACCAGCGCGACGATCCCGACCACGATGAAGCTGAGCAGGATCATCAACATCGTCACCGGGCGCACCAGCGAGACGTTGACGAGGCCGTTGTCGCGGATCTTGTCGCTCGCCATGGTCAGCTCCCCGTGTTCACGGCTCGTCGGGCGCGGATGATGATGCCGGAGGCGTCGCTGGCGGCCCTGGATCCGGGGTGGTGGCCGGGTCCGGCTCGGCGCCGATCTCGGGGGCGGTCTGCGCCGTGGTCACCGCGGCGACCTCGCGCGCGAGCAACAGGTCGCGCGGCTCGGCGACCTCGCCGCCGAAGATGCGGTCGATGCCGGCGTAGACGGTCGGGATGACCACCAGGGTCAGCAGCGTCGAGAAGCCGAGGCCGGCGATCACCGTGATCGCCATCGGCGTGCGCAGCTCGGCGCCGTCGCCGAGGCCGAGCGCCATCGGGATCAGCCCGAGCACGGTCGTCAGCGTGGTCATCAAGATCGGGCGCAGGCGCACCTGGCCGGCCAGGGCCAGCGCGTCGTCCGTGGCCATGCCGCGGGCCTTGAGCTGGCCGGTGTAGTCGACCAGCACGATCGCGTTGTTGACGACGATGCCCGCCAGCAAGATGCCGCCGAGGAACACCAGCACGCTGATCGGCATGTCGAGCAGCAGCAGCGTCCAGATCACGCCGACCGCGGCCAGCGGGATCGTCACCAGGATGATCAGCGGATACAGCAGGCTCTCGAACTGCGAGGCCATGATCACGTAGACCAGGAAGATCGACAGACCGAGGGCCAGGTACAGCGAGCGCGACGAGGTCTCCCACTCGGCGCTCTGACCGGTGACCGCGAGGGCGACGGTCGGCGGCAGCTCGAGGGCCGCCAGCTCGGTGTCGATCTGCTGGACCACGCTGCCGAGGCCCGCGCCCTCGAGGTTCGCGGTGACCAGGCCGACGCGCTGTTGACCGATGCGGCGGATCTCGTTGGGCCCGCGCCCGAGCGTCAGCTCGGCCACCGCCGACAGCGGCACCGGCCGCGTCTGCCCGGGATTGACCACCAGGCCGCGCAGCTCCTCGACGTCGGCGGTCTCGATGTTCTGGAGCCGCACCCGCACCGGGATCTTGCGGTCCTTGCGGTTGTACTTGGTCGCCTCGAAGCCCTGGACCTTGTTGCGCACCAGCTCGGCGACCGTGCGGATGTCGAGGTTCAGGCGGGCCAGCGCGTCGCGGTTGTAGACGATCTGCACCTCGGGGCTGCCCGGCAGGATCGAGGCCCGGACGTCGCGCAGCCCCGGGATCGCCGACAGGGCCTCGCGCACCGCGCTGGTGGCCGCGCCGAGCTCGGCGAGCTCGTAGCCGCGGACCTCGATCTCGATCGGCTTGGTGAACGAGAACAGCGCCGGCCGGGCGACGTTGACGATCGCGTCGGGCAGGCGCTCGACCAGCGGACGGACCGCGGCCAGGGCCTCGCGCTCGGCCGTGTTCGGGTCGGTGGCCGCGGCCGGGGCCCCGATCGCCTGGTCGTCCGCAGCGGTCGCCCGGGTCTTCTGCGAGGTCAGGGCCACGCGCAGGCGGGTGGTGTGCTCACCGCGCTCGCCGGACTCGGCGCTGTCGCGCTCGCTGCCGATCGTCGTGATCAGGTTGCGCAGGCGCGGCACGAGCTTCAGCAGCTCCTGCTCGACCGGGACCATCACCTCGTTGGTGGTCTGCAGCGGGGTGCCGACCGGCAAGCTGAGCTCGACGGTGAACTCGCCCTGATGTAGCTCGGGGATCAGCTCGCTGTCGAGCCGCGGCGCGACCCACACGGTCGCCGCGCCGGCGGCGATCACCGCGCTGTAGACGAGGAAGCGGTTGCGCAGGCTCCAGCGGATCACGTGCGGGTAGCCGGCCTCGAGCACGCGCATGAACGCGTCGAACAGCCACAGCACCGGCCACAGCAGCTTGCCGAGCACCCACGCGACGACGCGGGTCAGCACCACGGCGAGCGCCGCGAACACGATGATCAGCGTCGCCAGGAGCTTGCCGATCAGGTCGAAGATGAAGTGCAGCACGAAGCGCAGCAGCAGGTAGGGCAGCGGCACCACCGTCAGCCACCACCAGCTCGGGCGCCGCAGCGAGGCCCACAGCTCGGAGAACGAGCCCCACTCGATCAGGTTGCGTCCGAGCGCGCGCATCAGCCGGACCTGCGGCGCGGGGCCGTCCCCGAGCTCGCCGCCGCCGATCCAGCTGCGCGAGGCGAGCATCGGGATCAGGAACAGCGCGACCGCCAGCGAGGCCAGCAGGCTGAACACGACCGTCAGGCCGAGGTCGCCGAACATCTGCCCGGCGATGCCCTCGACGAAGACCATCGGGAAGAACACCGCGACGGTGGTCAGGGTCGACGAGACGACCGCGCTGCCGACCTCGGAGGTGCCGCGTACGGTCGCGGTGATGTAGTCGTCGCCCTCCTCCTTGCAGCGGTGGATCGACTCGAGCACGACGATCGAGTTGTCGACCAGCATGCCGATGCCGAGCGCCAGCCCGCCGAGGCTCATGATGTTGAGCGAGACGCCGGCGAGGTTCAGCGGCGCAAAGGTGACGAGCACCGAGATCGGGATCGCCGCGGCGACGATCAGCGTCGACTTGGCGTCGCGCAGGAACAAAAACAGGACGATGATCGCCAGCCAGCCGCCGAGGATGCCGGTGTCGCGCACCTCCGCCACGCTCGACTCGATGAACAGCGAGCGGTCGGTCAGCAGGTCGATGCTCGCCCCGTACTCGGCCTCCAGGCGCGGCTTGACGGCCTTGAGGGTCGCGTCGGTGACGCGCTTGGCCATGTCGACGATGTTGGCGTCGGCCTCCTTGTAGACCTCGATCTCCACCGCCTCGCGGCCGTTGACGCGGGTGACGACGTCGCGGTCCTTGTAGCCGGCGTCGACCTCCGCGAGGTCGCGCAGCTTGATGTCCCGGCCGTCCTTGGAGACGATGACGAGGCCGCGGATGTCGTCGAGGTCGCGAAACTCGTTGACGGTGCGCACGAGGTAGCGGGTGCGACCGTCGCGCATGCTGCCGCCGGCGAGGTTGATGTTCTCGGCCTGCAGGCGGTTGATGACGGTCTGGACGCTGATGTTGGTGCGCCGCAGCTGGTCCTCGATCAGACGGACCTGGATCTCCTCCTCGAGGCCGCCCTTGATCTTGACCGCGGCGACGCCCTCGATCGGCTCGAGCAGGCGCCGGACATCGCGGTCCGCGATCCGCCGCAGGTACTTGAGGCCGGGGATCCCGACGAAGGCCTCGCCCTCGCCGCTGAGGCTCAGCGTCAGCACCGGGTCGAGGGTCGGGTCGTAGCGCAGGATCAGCGGCTGCTTGACCTCGGTCGGCAGCACCGGCTTGATCGCGTCGAGCTTCTCCAGGACGTCCTGGTTGGCCTCGTCCATGTCGGTGTCCCACGCGAACTCGAGCACGACGTCGCTGTAACCACCGCGCGAGGCGCTCGAGATCTTCGTCAGACCCGTGACGACCCCGAGGATCTCCTCCATGGGCCTTGAAACGTTGTTCTCGACCTCTGCAGGGGCCGCGCCCGGGTACTCCGTGCGCACCGTCAGCCGCGGATACGAGATATCGGGCATCAGGTTCAGCGGCAGCAGCCGGGCGCTGAACCAGCCGAACACGATCACCGCCAAAAACACCATCAACACCGCGACCGGCCGCGTGGTCGTGAAGCGGTAGCGGTCCATCGCCCGGGTGCGAGCCTGCCACGCGAGCGCGGAGAGGTCCTCTCGTGGGCGCTTTGCCGTCGGAGTCGGCGCTTGCTCGTGCACGTCAGCCCTCCTTCGCGGGCTCGGCCTTGTCGGCCTTGGCATCGGCCTCCAGCGGCGGATCGACCGGCTTGCCCTGGGCGTCGACGCGCATGACCCTGGCGCCGTCCTTGAGCCCGGTCTGGCCGGCGAGGATCACCGGCTCGCCGGGCGCGAGGCCCTTGACCAGCTCGATGCGGTCGGCGTCGCCGAGGCCGGTCTCCACGCGCAGCCGCTTGGCCTTGAAGCCGGTGGCAGCGTCGCCCTCGAGCGTGAACACGTAGGCCTGCTCCTCGTCGCGCACCAGCGCCGACTTCGGGACCAGGATCACGTCGGTGCGGCGGTCGGTGGTCAGCGTGACCTCCGCGTACATGCCCGGCAGGAATCCGTGCGGACCGGCGAGGTCGGGCGGCAGCGAGACCGTGACCTTGACCGTGCCCGAGGTCGCATCGATGGTCGGGGCGATGCGCTGGACCTTGCCCTCGCCCTTGCGGCCCTTGGCGGCCTTGCCGACGACGGCGGCGCTCTGGCCGACCTGGATGCGGTCGAGCTCCTTCTCGGGCACGAACACGCGGGCGACCAGGGTCGAGAAGTCGACGATGGTGAACAGCTCGGCGCCGTTGTTGACGAAGGCGCCCGCGGTGACCTTGCGCTGGGTGATCGTGCCGGCGAAGGGCGCGGCGATCTTGGTGTTTCGCATCTCCCGGCTGCGGTCGCTGAGGTCGAGCTGGGCGATCTCCAGGGTGTTGCGCGCGCGCAGCAGCTCCTCCTCGCCGATCACGCGTTCGGCGAACAACTTCTCGGCGCGCTCGAAGTCGGCGCGGGCCTTGTCCAGCGAGGTGTTGGCGCGCACCAGCGAGTTGGCCTGCATGTCGAAGCGGATGCGGGCCAGCAGCTGACCCTTCTTGACCAGGTCGCCCTCCTCGACGGTCATGTCGACGAGACGGCCGGTCGACTCCGCGTGGACCGTGACCTGTCGCTCGGCCTCGATCGTGCTCGCGTTGGAGATCGTCGCCACGATCGCGCCGCGCTCGACGGTCCCCACCACCACCGGCGTCGGCGGCTCCGCCTTGTCCTTCTCGTCCCCCTTCTTGTCGACACCGCCGGCGCTCGCCTTGCAGCCGACCTCCACCAGCGTCAGCGCCAGCAGCGGCAATGCGAGTGCCAGGCCGCGCAGGGCTGCGTCCTGACGAGAACCAATACGAAGGAGGCGCACCGCCGACCAGGCGACGCACAGGGCGAAAGACACGAGTAGGACGAGCATGGGCAGGGGGCGCGGCCGACCAGCGCAGGCCGGGCATAGCATGGAACCCGCGGCTTGGGCCGCGGGCCCCGCCGGGGCATCACACCGTGCAACACGGCGCCACGGCCCCCGGAGATCGACAGCCGCGAGGGTATTGGACCCGAACCCCGCGGCGGTGGTTTCGCGGGCGCGACGATCGCCATGGTCGCCACGTCTGCGTGGTGTGACGGCCGCTCAGGCGCCGCGTGCGGCCAGCAGCGCCTCCGCGAGCTCGACGAAGCCGGCGGCCTCGCGACCGGCCGTGATCGCCCGCGGGGGCTCGGGAAAGTAGGCCAGCTGGGCGGCGACATCGGCGGTGCCGACGGTCAGCCCGAAGCGCTGACCGATGAACAGGCCGGCGTCGTTGGGGGCGTCGCCGATGGTGGCGATGCGCCGGGGGTCGACCGCCAGCTCCCGCGCGAGCTGCAGCACCGCGACGCCCTTGTCGGGGATGGCCTCGGCGAGGTGCACGTGAACATTCGACCAGACAAGATGCACCCCCATGGCCTCGGCGTGGCCGCGCAGACGCAGCAGCTCGACCTCGTCGCGACCGTCGCGCTCGTAGGCCACGTCCCCCAGGCGACAGTAGTCGTCGCCGGTCAGGCGCAGGGCCGCCGCGAACTCGCCGTTCAGCCGCTCACCGACGCGATGGAGCCGCGCCCGGTCGGTCGGCGCGCCGAGCCAGCGCGGGGCGTGATCCGGCACGATCTCCACCAAACCGTTCTCCGCCAGCCCGCGCACGACCCCCGGCATATAGCGCACCAACCCCTGGACCTCCCCCGCCGGCCGCCCCGACACCGGCACGACCGTCACACCCGCGACCATCAGCCGCCAGATCGCGTCGAGTGCCGCAGCGTCGAGCTTCCCGGCCCGCGTCAGCGTGCCGTCGACATCGGTGGCGACGAGGCAGATGTGCTCCAGGTTCTCGATCTGGGCCAGGCGCGAAATTAACGTGGGCATGACGGGGTTTGCGTGAGAAGTGGACATCGGGATGAGGAGGTTTTTTCGCCGCCAGGGAAAGCCCCGGCCATGGTGCTCGCCGGTCGCCGCACGCACGAGCTCGTTGACGGTCGTTGGCGCAGCTACACGTCGTTACCACGGGATGCGGCGGGATGCGGCGGGATGCGGCGGGATGCGGCCGGATGCGGCCGGAACCACCGGGACGCAGCCGTTTCGCGGCGGATCGCCGGCGCAAAATTGTAGCGAGCGCGCTTGCTCGTCCGGCGTGACCTCGTGATAGCTTGTTCGCGAGACCTGCGACATGGCCGTTGTACTTCACCCTGGAGACCTTTACGCCGGGAACATCAAGGTGCTCAGCGTGCTCGGGTCGGGCGCCTTCGCCAACGTCTACATGGTCGAGGTCCGCGGCTACGACCGGCCCCTGGCGCTCAAGCTGACGCGCGAGCCGGTGACCACCAGCGACGCCGCCCAGCGCGCGCTGCGAGAGATCACCATCCTCCGCTCGCTGACCAACCCGCACGTGGTGCGCACCTTCGACTGCGGCCTGCGCCCCGACGGCCACGTCTACATGTTGATGGACTACCTCGAGGGCACCACGCTGAACGCCTGGCACTCCTTCGACGAGCCGCTGCACCCGGCCCAGGCGGTGACGATCGTGCACCAGACCTGCCTCGGCCTCGCCGAGCCGCACGCGCAGGGCATCGTGCACCGCGACGTCAAGCCGGAGAACATCTTTGTCCAGGACAACGGGCAGATCAAGGTCCTCGACTTCGGCCTCGCCCGCTCCTGGGACGGCTCGGCGGTGATCGGCGCCAACGCGACCCAGGTGCACATGGTCGTCGGCACCCCGCACTACAGCCAGCCCGAGCAGCTGAAGACCCGCGTGCTCACCCCCGCGAGCGATGTCTACTCGCTGGCGACGATCCTCTACGAGCTGCTGAGCGCGCACTCGCCGTTTCACCCCGACCGCCCGCTCAACGCCGTGCGCGAGGAGTACCGCGAGAAGCCGGTCCGCTGGTTGCATGCGCACGCGAGCATGCCGGTGGTCGCGCTCGACTCGATGCCCGGCTGCGAGAACCTGCCGACCGCGCTGGTCGACGGCATCATGCTCGCGCTCGACAAGGAGCCGGACCAGCGCCCGCCCGACGCCAGCGCCTTCGCCAACATCCTCGGCGAGGTCTTGCACCGCGACCTCGGCATCCCGGTCGCCGCGACCCTCAAGCTGCGCTGGCCGGAGGGCGGCGTCGAGGAGCGGCTGTTCCTCCCGGGCAGCTACCGGATCGGCAGCGGCGAGCGCTGCGAGATCATGCTGCCCGATCACCACGCGACCCAGATCCGCCGCGTGCACGCCGTGCTCGAGTGGAGCGGGATCCCCAACCGCCCGTACCTGCGGCCGATCATCGGCGACGGCTCGGTGAAGATCGGCGACCTGCCGATCCACCGCCCCGCCGAGCTCGCGCCCGACGACAGCTTCTGGGTCGGCCCCTACGAGATGTCGCTGGTGATGTGAACGATGCGCGCGGCGTTCGTAGCCCTGGCACTGGTGATCGCCGCGGCGTGCAACTCCGGTGAAGCGCCGCCGCCGGAGCTGCAGGCGATACGCCTGCCGACCGGCGCGAGGCTGGCACCCGACGGCGAGTGGCTGTTCGTCGCCAACAGCAACCTCGATCTCGCGGAACAAAACAGCACCCTGGTGGCGCTCTCGCTGCCGGCCCTGCATGCGGGCCTCGCCGCGCCCCGGCCCGCCCGCGCGAAGCTCGACGCGCGCGCCCTGCCGCTGGTCCACCGGCGATCCGGCGATCGTCGAGTGTGATCCGGCGCAGCTGATCGCCCGCGAGCATTCGGTGCAGGTGCCGAGCGGCGCCGGCAACATCGCGCTGGACCTGCCCGCCGGCGCTTCGGGCCCGTGGCGGCTGCTGGTCCCCTCGGGCCTCGATCGGCGGGCCGGCGCCGCTGAAGACTCCGTGGTCTCCTGGGTCGATGTCCGCCCCGATGGGGATAACATCGTCATGGATTGCGGCCAGGACGAGACGGGCCAGTGCGCGACGCAATTCCGGCTCCAGGGCCTCCCGAAGGACGCCGCGCGGCTCACCGTCGATCTGGACGCCCGGGTCGCCTATCTCCCGCACCTGCTGGGCGACGCCTTCACGCTGCTCAATCTCGACGGCGACTTCGGCCCCGAGATCGCCGAATCGCGGATCGGCGGCTCGGGCCAGAACCCGGTGCTGTTCTCCAGCTTCAACAAACGCTTCTTCGGGGGCTTCGCCGCCGCCGTCCGCCCCTGCGACCCCGCGGCGCCGCCCGCCGTCACCCTCGGCTGCACCCGTCCGCTGATCTACGTGACCCAGCGGTTCTGGCCGGGGATCCGCCCGCTCTCCTTCAACCCTGGGCTCAAGCAGATCGTCGCATTCAGCGGCCTGAGCGCGATTCGGCTGCAAGACATCGACCCGGAAGACGAGAAGATGATCGGCGATCGCCCATTGACCGGCGACCTGGTCTTCGAGGACCCCGCCGGCGATCGTCTGCTGCTGGTCCACACCACACCACCCGCGATCGCGCGCATCGACACGAGCCTCGGCCCCACCGGCGATCCGCTCAACGCCGAGGTCGCCATCATCCCGCTATGCCGTAATCCCAACCTGCTGGCTTTGTACCAGCCGAAGACCGAGGAGTCTCTGGCCTTTGTCAGCTGTTACTCGGACTCGCAGGTCGCCGTCGTCGCGCTGGCCACATTCACGGCGGTGGCGACCCTCGAAGTCGAGGCCGGGCCGAACGAGCTGATCGTCGACGCCGCGCGGCGCAAGCTCTACGTGGTCCACACCCAGGCGAGCACCATCGGCGTGGTCGAACTCGACACCAAGTCGCCAGACTACCTGCATATCATCGGCCGCGTGGGTCTCGCCGGCGACGAGTGATCCAGCCGCACATACGAAGAGCCCCCACCCCGGACCCCGCGATCAATGATCAAGGATCAATGATCATAGATCATAGAGCATAGATCACGGGGTCCGGCGCGGGGGGCTCGAAGGATCACGAGCGGCTAGTACCGCCGGCCCGAAGTTCTCCAAGGGTGTGCCATTCCTGGATCCACGCGTAGGGCAGCCTGCGCACCCGGGAATAAAGGAAGTGCGAAAACGATCTCCTTGGCATGCCCGCGCCGAAGG
>NZ_JACCSO010000203.1 GCF_013812955.1 Nannocystis sp.
GCGCTATGCCGGCCCCGAGCCGATGGACCCGGCGGCGATGCAGCCGCTCACCGAGGCCTACGCGGAGGCCATGCGGCTGGTGGCCCGGCAATTCCCGGGTGACATGGACATTCAGGTGCTGTTCGCCGAGGCGATGATGAACCGCAACCCGTGGCGCTTGTGGTCGCTGGACGGGGTGCCCGCGGAGGGCACGGAGGAGCTCGTGGGCACCCTGGAGCGGGTGCTCGCGCGGACCCCGGAGCACCCGGGCGCCAATCATTATTACATCCACGCCGTCGAGGCCTCGCGCCAACCGGAGCGCGCCTTGCCGGCGGCCGAACGCCTGCCCGGGCTGATGCCCGGCGCCGGGTATATGGTGCACGTGCCTGCGCATATCTATCAACGCGTCGGGCGGTATGCCGAGGCGTCTGCGCGCAACCGTGAGGCGGTCGTCGCCGACCTCGCATATATGGCCAGGATCAGGCCGTGGGGCCACTATCCCCGGTATTTAGGCCACAACTACGGCTCTTTGGCGTACTCGGCGGCCATGGAGGGCCGCCGCGCCGAGTCGCTGGCGGCCGCGCGCGCGTCGGCGAAGGCGCTTCCGCCGAATATGCTCGAGATGATGCCGGGCAGGGACTTCTTCGCCGCCGGGCCCCTGCTCGCCATGGTCCGCTTCGGCGAGCACGAGGCGCTGCTCGCCGAGCCGCGGCCCGATCCCCGCTATCAGGTGCTCACGGGCCTGTGGATGCACGCCCGCGGCATGGCGCTGGCGGCGATGGACCGCCTCGACGAGGCCGCGGACCTGCAGGTGCAGCTGGTGCAGCTCGCCGAGTCGCTCGGCCCCTGGGTCCCCGCCGGCAATAATCGCGGCCGTGACGTGCTCAAGGTCGCCGCGCGCGTGCTCGCCGGCCGCATCGCCGACCGTGAGGAGCACCCGCAAAGCGTCGCGATCTGGGCCGAGGCGGTGGCGATGGCCGACAAGCTCGCATATTCGGAGCCGGCCGACTGGTTCTATCCGGTGCGCCACTATCAGGGCGCGGCGCTGCTCCGGGTCGGCAAATACGCGGACGCCGCGGCGGCGTATATCGCGGACCTCGAGCGCCACCCTGCCAACGGCTGGGCGCTGTTCGGGCTGACCCAGGCGTTGAAGGGGCAAGGCAAGACCGCCGCGGCCCAGCGCACCGGGGCCGCGTTCGCCAGGGCGTGGAAGCGGGCCGATATCACGCTGACGACGACGGGGCTGTGAGGCGCGAGATATCGAGGCCCTGGCCCCCCGAACGACCTCACCAGGCCCCAGGGCCGGCCCCCACACTCAGATCTCCCCGAGATCTGGGCGCGACACCATCTGCTCGCCGCACCGCGCCGCACCGCGCCGCTGATGTCGCATATTCCGGTTCGCCCGCATATCTCCAGATAAACGCGATTCAGCCCGAATCATATCAGTGGATTCGGCGCTGATTCCGCGGGACCTGCGGGGACCTCGCCGGGGGAATGTCCTAAAGTCGCGTCAATGACCACGCGAACTTTCCGGGGATATGCGGCGACCGCGTCCGCGCTCATGATTGTCATGACATCTTGTGGCGACGACGGCGGGGCAAATACCAGCTGGACGAGCGTCGGCTCGGCCACGAATGTGACCAGCGCCGGCATCAGCGCCGGCACCACGGAGCAGGGGTCGACCGCGGCGGTCGTGCCCACCGACGGCTCCGCGAGCGACGCCGAGGGCGCCAGCGCGGGCACCAGCCCCGTCTCCGGCACCACCGGCGACAGCACGACGGGTGCGGCCACCACCAGCGGCGCCACGAGCACCACGAGCACCACCGAGGTGCATACCACCGGCGCCGCGCCTGGCAATGACGGCCTCGGCGGTGAGACCACCGAGGGCGAAGCGGGTTGCAAGCAGGTCGATTTCCTGTTCGTGATCGACGATTCGCTGTCGATGGAGGGCGAGCAGGCGGCCCTGACGGCGGCGTTCCCGGCGTTCCTCGCCACCATCGAGAACACCCTGCCGACCAGCGATTACCATATCATGGTCGTCGACACCGACGCGGCCTCGCGCTGCGGCCCGGGCAATTGCTCGCATGAGACCTGCCAGGCGGCGGGCAAACATGCATGCATGAATATCTTCGACGAATGCGACCAGACCCGCGGCGCCGGGGTCGTACACCCTGCCGGCGCGTTCGCGGCCAACAAGGCCTGCGACTTCGAGCCGGGCAAGCGCTATCTGCTGAGCAGCGACCCGCAGCTGAACGCGAACTTCAAGTGCGCCGCCGAGGTGGGGACCGCCGGCGACCCGAAGGAGCGGCCCATGGACGCGATGGTGGAGGCGGTGTCGGCCGAGCTGCGGGCGCCGGGGGCCTGCAACGACGGTTTCCTGCGCGACGACGCGATCCTCGTGGTCACCTTCATCACCGACGACGACGGGGTCGAGGACATCAACACCGCGCAGCAGACCTACGACGCGCTGGTCGCCGCGAAGGGCGGCGACGCCGACAGGATCGTGATGCTCGGCCTGATCCCCGGGAACGGCTGCGCCAAGGGCGGGCTGCACTGGGCGCAATTGATCGGCCTGTTCGGCATGCAAGGCATCCAGGGCGAGGTGTGCAACCCGGACTACAACGCCTTCTTCCAGAACGCCGTCGCCACCATCCTCGAGACCTGCGTGGTCAACCCCGGATAACAGATCTCAAGTCGGCCGCTCGATCCGGGCAGCAGTCGCGCATCGGCCGCGAATACGACGGTCGCCACGGACGTGGCCGCACGCGCCCGGAAGCATCGTGCACTCGCGCGCATCGTGGCCGGCCCCGGCGGCGTCGGCTCGCGAGGACCCCCGTGTGGCCCCGCCCGAGCGCATTAATAGCCAATAGAACGGCGTCCCGCTCATGGCATATCCTAGGCGGCATGCCCGCGTTGGACCCTCGCGCAACCCTCACCCCCTTCCCTCGCGGCTGGTACCTCGTGGCCAAATCCGACGATGTACCGATCGGCAAGGTCAAGCCGGTGAAGATGATGGACCGCGAGCTGGTGGTCTTTCGCACCGAGGACGGGGTGGCGCATGTCACCAATGCGCACTGCCCCCACTTCGGGGTCCACCTCGGGCACGGCGGACGCGTCAAGGGCGACTGCATCCGCTGCCCGTTCCACGGCTGGGAGTTTCGGGCCAGCGACGGCGAATGCCAGCGCATCCCCGCGGGCGACCTGCCGCCGCGAAAGGCCCGCCTGGTCCGCTGGGACACCCACGAGATCGCGGGCCTGATCCTGACCTGGTATCACGAGGAGGACGCCGCGCCGACCTGGCGCGTGACCGACTTCCCGAGCCTCGACGATCAGCCCTATTCCGAGTGGGCCGACTATGAGTGGACGATCAGGGCCCGCATCCAGGACCTCAGCGAGAACGATTCGGACGTCTCGCACGCGCCCGCCTTGCACGGCTTCGTCGACGACCCCGCCGAGGTCGACCTGCAGGTCAGCGGCGCGGAGTGCAAGTTTCGGCTCCGGGCCAAGATGCACATGTCCGCCTTCGGCGTGCCCTCGTGGCTCCCGTGGCTGCCCCGGGACTTCAGCACCGACATCCTGGTCCGCCGCTCGGGGCTGTGCCTCGGCTGGATCCGGCAAGAGACGATCATGCCGGGCGGCTTCCCGTTTCACACCCAGACCCTCGCGGCCACCACCCCGATCGACGCGACCCACGTGCGCCTGCTGCTTCGCCATCGCGTCGCCCGCACCCGCATCCCGGTGCTCACGACATTGATGCTGCGCAGCTATGCGACGATGTTCAACCGCACGCTCGAGGAGGACATCGTGATCTGGGAGAACAAGATCTATCGCATGCGCCCAGCGGCGTCGAAGTCCGACGCGCCGATCCTGCAGTTTCGCAAGTGGACCCGCCAGTTCTACCCCGAGGGCCACTATGAGGCCGCGCTCGCGGCCCAGCACCCCGGCTCCCCCGTGCGCCTCGCCGACAACCTCGCCGACAACCTCGCTGATAGTGCCGAGGCCGTCGGCTGAGCGGTCTTCGTACCATTCGTATCATTCGGGCTATTCGGGTCACCCGGGGATCGTGCGCAGCAGCTCGGCGAAGGCCCGGCGCGCGGCCCAGCTCTTGCCCGGCGCGGTGAGTCCATAATAGGCGCCGTGGCGCGCGACGAGCCTGGCGATCACGGCCTCGGTCCCGGCTCCCCAGGCGCCGTCGATGCCGCCCGCCGGCGGGAACCCGAGCCGCGTGCAGTGACTCTGGACGGCGCGCGCCACCGGCCGCTCGCGGTGCGAGACGCGGGCCAGCGCCGCCGTGATCCGGGGCCACGGGAAGCCGGGACCGGGGTCACGCTTGCGCCCCGGGGCGACGTGTTCGTGGCCGATGACCTGGGTCGGGTCGAGCTTTTGGCGGCCGACCACCGCGCGCACCAGCTCGAGCACGGCGAGCATCTGGGCCTCCGGAAACGCCGCCCACACGAAGCCGGCCGAGTCCGGCCGATCGTCGCGCACGGCCACCGGTGGGCTGGCGGCGAGGCGCAGCGCCCCGTCCTCGGTCCGGCGGATGTGGCCCTGCTCAAGCGCCTCACCCCAGCCGAAGTTGACCAGCTCGATGCCGATCGAGCGCTGATTGACCTGGTCCTTGCCGTTCCAGGCGCTCTGGCCGGCGTGCCAGGCCCGGTCTCGCTCGCGCACGAGCCTGCGGGTCTCGCCGTCGATGCCGACGATATAGTGGGCCGATACGCCGCGCGCGCGCATCATGTCGACGGCCTCGGCGAGGCTCTCGTTCGCGGTGTAATGCAGGACCAGGCACTCGGTCGCCTTGCGGCCCCTCCAGAAGTGCGGCGACCAATCGTCGATCATCGCTCCAAACTGCGACGATCCTCGGTGGGCGCGCAAGCATGAATCTTCGGTCCGCGGATGCAGGGTCGCTGCGCCGCGGACCGGGCGTTATCGCCATCAGGGGCGGGCCCCGTGAAGGCGTCACCTGCCGCTACGGCAGGTTGGGTGCGCCCGGCGTGATCGTCTTCGACAGCGCCCAGTCGGTGGCGGCGTTGTTGCCGTCGTAGCCGTTGGGCAGGCGCGCGAGCGAGGCGTTGAGGTCGTTGAGGTCCGGGACGTTGGCCGGAAAGAGCGTGCCCTCGACGAGGTTGACCATGCCGACATTGGCGATCGTCACCGGGGCGATCATGCCCTCATAAACGAGGGAGTCGATCACCTTCATGGTCATCGTGTTCACCAAAGCGAGCGCGTCGGCGCTGCCGTTCTGGATCTGGTCCACGGCCCCGGCGAAGGCGACCTTGAGGACCCCGTTGGGGACGGCCACGGCGGCGGGCACGATCAGCAGGTACTGACCGGGGTTGATCATGCCGGCTCCGGCGATGCTGATCGTCGTGTAGACCACGGGCATGTTGGGCGTCGCGCCGTTGACCAGCACGACCGCGTGGCCCGCGAGGTTGATCGGCTCGGCGGTGTTGTTCAGGATCTCGATGAACTCGGCGTTGTCGGTGCCGATGGTGTCGTAGTCGACCTCGTTGATCACGAGCCCGGCGACCGAGCAGGGCTTACAGGGGCCGCCGCAGTCGACGCCGGTCTCGCCAGCGTTCTTGGCGCCGTCGCTGCAGCTCGCCGCCTTGCACGCGTTGTTGCACAGGTCGTCGTCGACCTGGTTGCCGTCGTCGCAGCTCTCCATGCCCGCCCACACGAAATTGTCGCCGCAAGTGGCGGGCTTGCAGGTGCTGATGCAGGCGTCGAGGTCGTTCTTGTTGCCGTCGTCGCACTGCTCACCGGCGAGCAGCTGCAGGAAGTTGTCGCCGCACTCGGGCAGCGTACACGCCAGCGTGCACGCGCCGTTGTTGTCGTTGGCGTCGCCCTCGTCGCAGCCCTCGCCCGCCTGCTTGAAGCCGTCGCCGCAGTCCGCCGGCTTACAGACGTTGGTGCAGGCGTCCGCGTTGCTGTTGTTGCCGTCGTCGCAGGCCTCGCCGGGGCCCGGGTCGCCGTCGCCGCAGAAGTTCAGGGCGCACAGGCCGTTGCAGGTCTGGCCCTGCCCGTTGTTGGGGCCGTCGTCGCACGCCTCGACGTTTTTCTGGATCAGGCTGTCGCCGCACTCGGCCTGCTTGCATCCGCTGGTGCACGCGCCGGCGTCGCTGTTCTGGCCGCCGAGGTCGCAGGTCTCGCCGAGGCTCGGCTGGACGAAGCTGTCGCCGCAGGCGGGCGCGGTGCAGGCGTCGGTGCAGCCGTCGTCGTTGTCGCCGTTCTGGCCGTCGTCGCAGACCTCGCCCGGATCGAGGACCAGGTTGCCGCAGCCCTCGAGCTGACACTTCGACGAGCAGCCGTCGCCCTCCACGAGGTTGCTGTCGTCGCAGGCCTCGCCGGGACCCTGGTCGCCGTCGCCGCAGACGTTGACCGCGCACAGGGCGTTGCAGGCCTTGCCGGGCCCGTTCTCGGCCCCGTTGTCGCAGGCCTCGGTGCCCTCGCCGGCGTCGTGGACGAAGCCGTCGCCGCAGACGGCGAGCTTGCACACCGCCGTGCACGGCGCGTTCGCGGCGTTGGCGAGCCCGTCGTCGCACTGCTCGCCGATGCCGGGTTGAATGTTGCCGTCGTTGCAGATCGCGTCGGTGCAGGCGCTCGTGCACTCGTCGGTGTCGTCGAGGTCGCCGTCGTCGCACTGCTCGGCCGGCCCGACCTCGCCGTCGCCGCAGTCGATCGACACGCAGAGGTTCGAGCACTCGTCGCCGTCGACCTGGTTGCCGTCGTCGCAGCCCTCGCCGGGGCCGACCGCACCGTCGCCGCAGACGTTGTTGCTGCAGTCGGCCTTGCAGCTGTTCATGTCGCCGTTCTGCGCGCCGTCGTCACAGTCCTCGGAGGGGCCGAGTTGGCCGTCGCCGCAGACATTTGTCTTGCAGGTGGCGGTGCAGGGCTCGCCCGCGCCGTTCTGGGCCCCGTCGTCGCAGTCCTCGTCGGCGTCGATCTTGCCGTCACCGCACACCGGATCGGCACCGGTGGTCGTGGTGTCGGTCGGCTCGCCGCCGGTGGTCGTGGTGCCGGTCGGCTCGCCGCTGCTGGTCGGATCGAGGCCGCCGCTGGTGGTCGGCGTCACGCTGTCGCTGACCGACGTGCCGCTCGCCTGGGTCCCGCTCGATCCGCTGGAGGAGCCATCCGTGGTCGTCTCCGTCGCGGGCGACGGACAGCCGGCGAGTCCGACGAGCAGACTCGTCATGCTCGTCATGCTCGTCAGGCAGGTCATCCACCGCACGCTCCGGCCAGCTCCCCGAGGATCGCTTGTCATGGCCGCGGAGGGTATCACTGCGCCGTCACGCTTTTTGTTCGGCCAGGTGTCCTCGCAGTGCATGACCGGGCCATCGTCCGCATGGGCGGCGGGCCGGACGGTCCGTTGACCGCGGCCGTGGGCCCATGTTACGCGGGTTTAAGTTACTACTTAACAGGCGGGCCGAGGCACCGCAGGAGCCGTCCTTGGCGTTTTTGCTACACAGCCCGCTCACCCTGCTCATCGCCCAGTTGCTGGTGATCATCATCAGTGCGCGTCTGCTCGGGGTCATGGCTCGCAAGGTCCATCAGCCGCTGGTGATCGCGGAGATCGTCGCGGGCATCCTGCTCGGCCCGTCGCTGCTCGGCCTGGTCGCGCCGACCGTGCGCGACGCGCTGTTCCCGGCGGCCAGCCTCGGCACCCTCGGCATGCTCAGCCAGCTCGGACTGATGCTGTTCATGTTCCTGGTCGGCCTCGAGATGGACCTCGGGCTGCTGCGCGGACGGGGCAAGGCCGCGGTGCTGATCAGCAACGCCGGCATCGTCGCCCCCTTCGCGCTCGGGGCGGTGCTGGCGGTCTACATCCACCCGATCCTCAGCGATCCGGGGGTGCCCTTCTCGTCGTTCACCCTCTTCATGGGCGCCGCGATGAGCATCACCGCGTTCCCGGTGCTCGCCAGGATCCTGACCGAGCGCCGGCTGCTGCGCTCGAAGGTCGGCGCCCTGACGATCACCTGCGCCGCGGTCGACGACGTCACCGCCTGGTGCATCCTCGCCTTCGTGGTCTCGATCGTGCGCTCGACCGGCGTCGGTCATGCGATCTGGACCACCGTGTTCGCGGTGGTCTACATCCTGGTGATGCTGCTGGTCGTCCAGCGCTTCCTCGGCCGCCTCGCGGCGCGCGGCTCGGACCGCGAGGGCCTGACCCAGAACGCGGTCGCCGTCACCTTCGTGCTGCTGTTCCTGTCGAGCTGGGCGACCGAGCTGATCGGCATCCACGCGCTGTTCGGCGCGTTCCTGATGGGCGCCATCATCCCGCGCGAGGGGGGCTTCGCCCGCGCCCTCGCCGAGAAGATCGAGGACGTGGTCGTCATCGTCCTGCTGCCGACCTTCTTCGCGCTCAGCGGTCTGCGCACCCAGATCGGCCTGCTCGACTCGGCCTCGGACTGGCTGCTCTGCGCCCTGATCATCGTCGTCGCCTGCCTCGGGAAATTCGGCGGTAGCGCGCTGGCAGCCCGCTATACCGGCCTCGGCTGGCGGGAGGCGAGCGCGCTCGGGATCTTGATGAACACCCGCGGCCTGATGGAGCTCATCGTGCTCAACATCGGCCTCGAGCTCGGCGTCATCTCCCCGAAGCTCTTCACCATGATGGTGTTGATGGCCCTGTTCACGACCTTCATCACCACCCCGCTGCTGCAGTGGGTGTACCCGCCGGAGGAGCTGGCCCGCACGCTGAGCGAGCCGCTCCACGAGCCGCCGGTGCGCGCCCCCGAGGGCTTCGGCGTGCTGATCTGTGTCGCCCAGGGCAGCTCGGGCCCGGGCCTCGCGACCGTCGCCGGCGCTCTGCTCGGCGTGGCCCGCGGCGGTGATCGACTCTACGGCCTGCAGCTGCTGCGGCCCGTCGAGCGGACCTCGAGCCTGATCGACCTCGCGCCGCCGGAGGACGCCAACGCCCTCGCGCCGCTGCTCGAGCGCGGCGCCCAGCTCGGTCTCGGCGTGCGCCCGCTGTCCTTCGTCTCGAGCGCGCCCGCCCGCGACATCTGCAGCGTCGCCGAGGTCAAGGGCGTCGACCTCGTGCTGCTCGGCTGGCACAAACCACTGCTCGGTCAGGCGCTGCTCGGCGGTACGGTGCACGAGGTCCTCGAGCACGCGCCCACCGAGGTCGCGGTGCTGATCAACCGCGAGCTGTCGGCGATCCGCAAGGTGCTGGTGCCCTTCCACGGCTCGCTGCACGACCAGGCGGCCGCCCGCATGGCGGCGCGCATGGTCGCCGCCACCGGCACCCACGTGACGATCCTTCACTTCCCCGACGCTGCCACCGGCCCCGCGCGCGCGCGCGCCGACGCCCTGCTGCGCGAGCTCGCGGAGGCGCCCCAGATCCTGGTGATCGAGCGACCCGCCGCCAGCGACCACGATGCCACGGAGGATGTGATCTCCGCGGCGATCGGACAAGACCTCGTGATCGTCGGCGCCGCGGCCGAGTGGGGCCTCGCCGGCACGACCTTCGGCCTGCAACGCGAGCTGCTGCTGCAGCGCTGCCCGACCTCGATCCTGGTCGTGCATCACCGCGAGGCGCCGCGGGATCGGGGCCCACGGATCCCGACCGCGCCGCCCGGGGGCGGCCTCGTGCCTCCCGCGGCCGACCAGGCCTGAGTCGGAGCCGCATGCACTTCGGCGCGACCCTCCGGCTGCTGCGCATCGACGCGGGTGTCACCCTGGGCGCGCTCGCGCGCAAGATCGGGGTCTCGAGCGCATACTTGAGTCGGGTCGAGAACGGCCACGATCAGGCCCCGACCACCGACCGCCTGGTCGAGATCGCCGGCGTGCTCGAGCTGCCCGTGACCCTGCTGATCGAGCTCGCGCAGCGGGTCACGCCCTTCGTCTCGCGCTACCTCGCCGACGTGCCGGCGGCCAGCCACCTGTTCATCGAGATCGCCCGCCGCAAGCTCGGCCCGGCCCAGCTGGCGCGCCTGCACGCGGTCATGGACGCGGAGCTGCCGGCCGGGCCCGCCGCCCGCACGACGCCGCGACTCGCCAGCCTGCTGCGCCCCGAGCGGGTGATCCTGCGCCTCTCCTGCGAGGACCTGCGCGACGCGATCGACGTGGCCGCCGCCCGCCTCGCCGCCGCGATCCCGGGCTGCAACCCCGGCGACCTGGCCCGCGAGGTCCACCGC
>NZ_JACCSO010000217.1 GCF_013812955.1 Nannocystis sp.
GGTGTAACGCCTCACCCGTGCGCCCGTAGGCGGCCCGACGCCCCTGCGCCGCGAGCGTCAGCAGGTCTTCCGCGTCGTCGTCGTCGGCCTCGCGTAGCCTCCCCTCCGCGATCTCCGTGGCCATGACGAGCCGCTCGAGAGACCCGGGCGGGGCTGTCACTGCCGGATCGCCAGCGGAGATCTCGGTGTACAGCGCATCGCTGTCCGCGGTGGGCGACAGCGGCGATGCGGCAGGGCCGGGCGCGGCGAGGGCCAGGGCGAGCAGGGAGACGAGGGCGGGCATGGTCTTCTTGTAGTACCGCACCCGCGGAGCGGCCGGAAGCACTGGGGGCACGCGAGGGCCCTCCCGGTGCCCTGGTTGTGGCAGGCTTGCGGACGATGGACAGCACTCCGACGCCGTCGACGCCCGAGCCCGCGAGGGGCCGGAAGATCATCATGACCCCGTTGCTCAAGGACATGGCGATCGGTGCCAAGCTGCGCGCTGACCTCAAGGCCGCGAGGGACTGGCCCATCTACGAGGAATTGGGCGCCGACATGGTCGGCGAGCTGATCGGCGCTCGCTACCGGATCGTCAGCCGGATCGCGAGGGGCGGCATGGCGGACGTGTTCTTGGCCAAGGACCTGACGCGCAAGTGCCCTGTGGCGATCAAGATCCTCCGGTCGCGCCCAGGTGTCCGCCGAATTTTACGCGGCGCTCACGGAGCGGTGGGCGACACCGCCGGAAGAGCGAGCCGAGCCGAAGCACGAGAAGGCTTTGCAGCGCATGGACTACGCCGCGCCAGAGGTACGCGGGGGCGCAGCATTCTCGGCGGCGAGCGATGTCTTCGCGCTCGGCCTCCTGCTCTACCGCCTGCTCACGGGGCGGCGACCCTTCCCGTTGTCGGGCGGCGAGCCGACGCCGCCGCGCGAGCTGTGCCCGAGGTGTCCACCGGGGCTCGAGCGCATGCTCCTGACGATGCTCAGTCCGAGCCCTACCAGCCGCCCGGCGCTTGACGTGGTCCAGGCCGCGCTACGGGACGACCTCGAGGACACCGAGGATGCGGAGGCGGAAGCGGAGCGGCCCGCGACAGGCGAGCACGCGACAGCCGTCGCCGTAGCGACAGACACCGTGTCGGCGGAGCCCGCAGCGGCTTTCGTCAGCGCAACAGACGGGGCCGTGACCGCCGTGACAGACACAGCGGGCGGACGGCGCGACGGTGCGGACCTGGCACCAGACAGGCGCCCGAGGCGAGCTCCGGGCTGGTGGGCGGTCGGGCTCACCGCGGTCGCCTGCCTGGCGATCGGGCGTGCGACTGTGCCGAGCGACCAGCCCGATCCGCTTCCGCTCGCGGCGAGCGTGACGGACGACGAGCCCGAAGCCCCGAAGCCGTCGATCCGCAAGGTGCCTGCCTTGACGTTGGAAGCCGCCCCGCCGCTTGGCCCGGGGCCGCAGCGCGACGAGGCACCGCGGGCACTGCGGCGTGAAGCTGTGACCAAGGCCGAAGCGTCGGAGGCGGCACAGCGCGCCGTGCCAAGCCTGCGCACGTGCGCGGACGTTCCACGCCGTGTGACCGCGGACCTCGACATCGTTCGCGGCCGCGGCGTCGTCACGGCGCTCAACGGCCTCGGTCTGGAGCTTGACGATCCGAAGTCGTGGCACGGTTGCGCGGTGCAGAGTCTCCAGCGGGTCCGGTTCCCCGTCAGCGAGACGGCGGGCCAGGTCCAAGTCCGGCTGACCCTGCGATGAGGGCCGACGACACCGTGGGTCGCTAAGAAAATATCTCCGAGTCGTTGACACGGGGAAGCGGCGGCGCGGTCGGGCGCCGGTGCCAGAGCGGACAAAGCGGCGCTGGCGGTCGAGTCTGCGGCGTGGCGCCCGGGTGGTGCGACATGTCCTTTCGGCCACGCAGCGGCCGGACATTGACGCGGTGAGTGCCCAGGTTGCGGCTGCAAGAGGCCACATCGACGGCTTGGAGAAGCGAGAAGACTACATGCAGAACCTGGACGAATTGGCGAAGTACGTCTGTGACAAGATCGAGTCCACGACGGATGATTCGCTCTCTCTCGGCATCCGCGTGGCGGGGGGGCGAGCCGCGCTCGAAAGCTTCGACGGTAAGCCGGTCTCGCTCGAGCACCCGAACCACAGTTGTGCGAGCGACGTCGTGCGCGGGCTTCGGTTCTCCCGACGAGGACGCTTCGCGGGTGTCGTCGGCGTCGTGCTGGACTGAAGGGTGCCGCTCGACGGGCCGCGCTCGACTCGACAACCCCCTACCTGCCAATATCGAGTGAGACACGGCTCCCCCCGAAATTAGAGAGCAGGGCGAGAACGTGAAGAAGGAAGATGAGCAAGGAGAACAGCGAGAAGAACGGCAACGATGAACAGGCGAGGACC
>NZ_JACCSO010000264.1 GCF_013812955.1 Nannocystis sp.
GCGCGGCGCCTCGGGTCCCACGCCTGCTGCGCCGTCAGCCGCTCCGGCCGCCCCAGCGCCGGCCGCACCGGGCCGCCCGCGCTGGAGATAAAACGAGAGCTGATGGCGCCCGCCCTCGCTGCGCAGCTCGGCCGAGAACACCTGTCCGCCGACGCTGTGACTCAGCCTGACGGCGCCCTCCTGTTTGAGCTGCAGCGCCTGCGCGGGGTCGACGAGGTCCTCGAGGAACATCGAGACCATGTCGTGACTGACTCTGGGCATCGACAGGGCGACGTCGGCGCCGGCCTTCTTGAGCAGGGGCACGCGTTCGGACGCGACGATCAATGCGTCGGCCTTCTGGGCCTCGACCAATTTGAGGAGCGAGTCGATCGCCGCCATGCGCCAGCAGCCTACCCTGCTGGGCCCATGCTGTCGTCCGCGCAGCGCGCGCGGTTTATCCCGGACCGCCGCCGTGCCAAGCTGACCGCCCGCGTGCAGATCTTCTATACCGACCACTACGTGCTGCCCCTGCCGCCCGGGCACCGGTTTCCGATGGCGAAGTATGCCCGCTTGCGCGAGCGCGTCGAGGCGGCCGGGCTCGGCTCGATGCACGTCCCCGAGGCCGCGACCCGCGAGCAGCTGGCCCTGGCCCACGACCTCGACTACGTCGACCGGGTCCACGCCGGCACCCTCGACGCCCGGGAGCAGCGCGAGCTCGGCTTCCCGTGGAGCCCCGCGATGCTCGAGCGCTCGTTGCGCTCGACCGGCGCGACCATCTCGGCCTGTCGGGCGGCGCTCGCCGATGGCTTCGCGGTCAACCTCGCCGGCGGCACCCACCACGCCTTCGCCGGGCGCGGTGAGGGTTATTGCGTGTTCAACGACAGCGCCGTGGCGGCCCGCGTGATGCAAGCCGAGGGCCGGGTGCGCCGGGTCGTCATCATCGACTGCGACGTGCACCAGGGCAACGGCACCGCGGCGATCCTCGCCAATGACCCCAGCATCTTCACCCTGTCGATCCACGGCGCCAACAACTTCCCGTTCACCAAGCAGGTCAGCGACCTCGACATCCACCTGCCGGACGGCACCGGCGACGCGGCCTACCTCGCGGCCCTGCACGAGGGCCTGACGCTCGCTTTGGACCGCTCCCGGGCCGAATTGGCGATCTTCCTCGCCGGCGCGGACCCCTTCGCGGGCGATCGCCTCGGCCGCCTCGAGCTCAGCAAGGACGGCCTGGCGCGCCGCGATCACCTGGTCCTTGCGACATGTCGAGACGCCGGCCTGCCGGTCGCCCTCAGCATGGCCGGCGGCTACGCCCGGGAGCTCGACGACATCGTCGACATCCACCTGCGTACCGTCGAGACCGCGGCCGAGCTGGCGGGCCTCCCCGGGGGCCACCCCGGCGTGGTACAAGCCAGAGCGCCGCGGCCGTGAAGCTCCTCATCCAGATCCCCTGCCTCAACGAGCGGGACCACCTCGGGGCGACCTTCGCCGACCTGCCGCGCCAGCTCCCCGGCATCGCCAGCATCGAGGTGCTCGTCGTCGACGACGGCAGCCACGACGGCACCGCCGAGCTCGCCGAGCAGATCGGCGTGCACCACGTGCTCCGCTTCCCGCGCAACCGCGGCCTCGCGGCGGCCTACAGCGCCGGCCTCGACGCCTGCCTGCGCCTCGGCGCCGACATCATCGTCAACACCGACGCCGACAATCAGTACCGCGGCGCCGACATCGAGCGCCTGGTCGCACCGATCCTCGCCGGTCGCGCTGACATCGTCGTCGGCGACCGCCAGACCGACAGCCTCGCCCACTTCTCGCCGCTCAAGCGCCTGCTGCAGCGCTGGGGCTCGCGGGTGGTCCGGCGCGCCAGCGGCACCGACGTGCGCGACTCCACGAGTGGTTTTCGCGCCCTCTCGCGCCGGGCCGCGGCGACCCTGTTCGTACACAACCGCTTCACCTACACGCTCGAGACGATCATCCAGGCCGGGCAGGCCGGTCTGGCGATCGAGAACGTGACGATCGAGACCAACCCGAAGACCCGCGACTCGCGGCTGTTCCGCTCGATGAGCGGCTACGTCGGCCGCAACGGCGCCGTGATCGTGCGCTCCTACAGCATGTACTGGCCGGCCCAGACCTTCGGCTTCTTCGCGGCCCTGCTGCTGCTGCTCGGCCTCGGCCTCGGCGGCCGCTTCCTGTACTACTTCGCGGTCCGGTTTCCCGAGGAGAGCGGCCACACCGAGTCGCTGATGGTCGGCGTCGGCGCGGTGGTGCTCGCGTTCCTCGTCGGCCTGATCGCGATCCTCGGCGACCTGACCGCGGCCAACCGGCGCCTCACCGAGCAGGTGCTCATCCACGTCCGTGAGCTCGAGTCCAGCCTCGGCGCCCGCAGCGACCAGCCGCCGAAGATCTCCGGCCTGCGCCACAGCGCCGCGCAGCCGTGGGCGCCATCCGCCGCGACATCATCCCTCGCGCAGCACACCGCGCCGTCGCTCAAGCCGCCGATCACTTCGCCGATCACTTCGCCGCACACGTCGTCGCACACGTCGTCGCGCGCGCCCTCGATCGCGCAGCGCACCGGAGACTCCGCGTGAGCCGCCCCGCCGTCGACGCCGGCAACATCGTCGGCAACGTCTACGACAAGTACGGCACCCGCAACCCGATCGCCCGCGCCCTGATGCGCGGCTTCACCGGGGCCGTCACCGACCTGTACTTACGGACAGGCGCGCGCACGGTGCTCGAGGTCGGCTGCGGCGAGGGCCGCCTCGCCCACCACCTGATCCGCGCCGCCCGCCCCGAGCGCTTCGAGGCCTGCGACGTCGAGCTGCGCCCGGCCCCCGACCTCGACCCGCAGATCGCGCTGCGCGAGGCCTCGATCTACGCCCTGCCCCACGCGACCGCCAGCTTCGACCTGGTGATCTGCTGCGAGGTCCTCGAGCACCTCGCCGACCCCGCCGCCGGCCTCGCCGAGCTCGCCCGCGTCTCATCGCGCCACGTCCTGCTCAGCACCCCCTGGGAGCCGGTCTGGCGCGCGCTGAACCTCGCGCGCGGCCACTACGTGCGCGCGCTCGGCAACACCCCCGGCCACGTGCAGCACTTCAGCCGCCGCGCCATCCGCGAGCTCGCCGCCCGCCACCTGCAGGTGCTCGAGCTGCGCCGGCCCCTTCCGTGGACGGTGATCCTGGGTGCAGTCCGACGCTGAAAAGTCTACCTCGGCGCCAACAAGCGCCCCGGTGCCAGCGACCACCTCGGCGATCATCTCCGCGCCCGGGTCAGCAGTCGCGCCCGCATCTGCGCGCACGCGCCGGATCCTGACCTGGCTTTTGGGCCAGCTCCCCTTCCTGCTGGTCACCCTGTTCGGCCTGTATTTACTCTGGCCGGTGCCCGGCGGCGTCATGCCGCTCTCGGCCGACCACACCGTCCACCTGACCCGCGCCTACCTCTTCGCCGAACAGCTCGCCGGCGGCCACCTCGTCGGCTGGAGCCCGACCTGGTTCTTCGGCTTCCCGCTCGGTGAGCTCTATCCGGTGCTCGGCGACCTCGGCGTGCTCGCGCTGCGGGTGCTCAGCCTCGGCCTGCTCGACTGGCCGCAGGCCTACGCCGGTCTGTTCACGCTGGTGTTCCTGACCCAGGGCTGGGCGCTGCTGCGCTGCGGTCGCGCCCTCGGCTGGGGGCCGATCCCGGGCCTCGTCGCGGGGCTGCTGGTGCTCGCCGATGCCGGCGCCTATCGCGAGGGCGGCTGGAATTACACCGTCGTCTACGGCGTCTGGCCGCAGGCCCTCGCCACCGCCCTGGCCTACCTGGCCTTCGCGGAGCTGGCCCTCGCGCAGTCCCACTCGACCCGGAATCCACCTGCCCCCGCGGACCTCTCATCTGTCCCTTCGGCCGCCTCACCTGTCCCTTCAGCCAGCCCCACGCGCCACCTCGCGCTCGCCGCCCTCGCCGCGGCCGGGGCCCTGCTCGCGCACCCGATGGCGCTGATGATGCTGGCCCTCGGCGCCCCGCTCTACCTCGTGACCGTCGGCATGCGCCCCGGCGGCCGTGGCGAGCGCCGTGCCCACCTGGCAGACACAGCGCTCTACCTGCTGCTCGCGCTCGGCATCGGCGGCGCTCTCGCGGCCTGGTGGCTGCTGCCGATGGGCGCCCACCGCGGCTGGATGGCCAGCTACGGGTGGCTGCACGCCTCCCTGGCCGAGATGTGGCGCCAGGCCGCCGCCGGCCACTGGACCCAGCTGATGCCCGCCGCCGTCGGCCACAGCGCGAGCCTCGGCCTGCTGATCGCCGCCCTGTTCGGCCGCGCCCCGCTGCGCTTCTTCGCGCTGTGGACCGCCGCCCACTGGCTGCTCGCCAGCACCGACATCTACTGGGGCCTGCGCCTCGACTGGCTCAGCAGCGGCTTCCAGCACATCCAGTACCAGCGCTTCCTGACCGCCGCCAAACCGGGCCTGTTCCTGCTCGCCGGGGCCGCGCTCGGCGGCCTCGTCCATCTGGCTTTTCGAACATGGCGCAAGAGCCATGTTAAAAATCCCAAACTCCTCCTCCGCGTCCTCGCCGTAACATCCTTCGTCGCCGCCGCGGCCCTCGCCGCCTGGCAGCTGCGCGACACGCGGGCCGTGATGCTTCGCCACCACGTCGGCGCCGTGCAGACCGAGCGGATCCCCGGCCAGCCGGCGTTCGCGGCCGACTACGCCGCGTTCCTCGCCTGGGCCCGCGAGGCCTGGAACACCCGCGACCACGACTACCGCATGGCCTTTCGCGCCGACCGCAACGCGCACTGGTTCATGGACGCCCCGGTCACCACCCACACCCCGAGCTACAAGCTCGGCTTCACCCCCGGCGACAACTTCGTCCACAAGCCCGAGTCCGGCGACCCCGCCCTGCTGCGTCGCCTCGGGGTCCGCTACCTGATCGGCACCGGCAAATACGGTCCGCCCGACTCGGTCCGCGCGGCCCGCTTCGGGACCATCTCGGCCTTCGAGCTCACCAACGGCGAGGACCTCGCCCACCTCACCCACCCCGATCCCGCATCGGGCCCGGTCACCGGCACCGTCACCATCGAGCACGCCGACCTCGCCGGCGCTGGCCACCTGCGCCTGCGGGTCGAGGGCGTCACCGACGACACCACCCGCCTCGTCCTCCACGTCGCCGGTTATCCGCGCTGGCAATTGTTCCACCACGGCAGCCCCGAACCGGTGGATTGGTTCGAGGTCCCTGTCCTCGGGGACAGCCCGATCGCCACCCAGGCCCAGCGCCGCAGCGGCGAGCTGCGCGGCGGCAAGGCCCTCGGCGACGACGGCCACGAGCCGACCCTGATCGCCGCCCCCGCCCACAACGGCAGCTACGAGCTGCGCTACCAGCGATGGACAGGCAGCGACCTGCTCGGCCTCGGCCTGACCCTGCTCGGCCTCATCGGCCTCGGCCTGCTGCTGCACCCGCGCAGCCCCGGCCTGCTCGCGCGCCTGCGCCCCTGGACGCGCCGCCTCGCGCATCCGGCCATCATCGCCGCCATCCTCGCCCTCGGCCTCGCCCTCGCACTCCTCCGCCACCGCAGCGGCGCCACCCGCGAGCACGATCTCGCCAGCGCCCGCCTGCACCGCGGCGAGGCGCTCGCCGACCACACCATCGCCGGCCCGCTGAAAACCGACATGCTGATCTTCCCGGCGGTGCTCGCAAGACCTGGCCGATCGAACATGTCCGAAGCGACATTTTTAAAAGTTCGACTCGGCCCGACCCTCGACGGCTGGCTCGCCATCGACGACGACGACGCCAAGCAGCGCCGCCGCGGCGGCCACCGCTTCACCGTCTCGGTCCGCCCCGCCGGCGCCGAGACCCAGCCCTGGACCCCGCTCGCGGACCTCCCCGTCCCGCACCGCCCCGAGCGCCGCCGCCTCGACGACATCGCCGTGCCACCGGCCCTGCAAGCCCTGCCGGTCGACCTGAGGATCCAGATCCAGTCGAGCGGCGAGGCCCCACCCCGCCTCGGCTTCGACCTCACCCTGCCCGCCTCTCAATAACGCCCGCGTCCACCTCCATCACGCAGGCGATGGTGGCTGGCGAGCACGTCGTCGCTACCCCTCGCCAGGGGCGATCAGCTCGACCCGCACGTCGAACTCGAGCGTGGGACCCTTCCATGTGAGCGCATAGCGCGGGTCGCAGCCCTCTCCCCAACTATATGTTTCGTTCGAGGACCGGAACACAGCGCGCGCGCACTCGGCGGGCGGGGCCGCTGCTTGGGCGGAGGAGTAACTGCTCGCGCCCAACGCTGCTCACCCGCGCGTCCGGCTCAAGCGCGATGCTGCCGGTGACCATCGGATCGACCTCGCCGCCAGCGAGCGGTGCAAGCGACCAGCGACCCTGCGTGAAGGTGCCGATCACCGCGCGAGCGCCGAGCTGCAGCAGCGGAGTGGCCACCTCCACAACGGGCCATGAGTGCGACCAGATCGAGTCTCCGGGCCATTCGAGGTCGATAACGCCCAGCAGAGGCTCCGCCGGGGGTTCGTCCGGGCTCACGAGGTAGGCGACGCTGAACAGCGAGCGTGCGTCGGTCGCTAGCTGCCCCAGCAAGCGCCCCCGGGCGGTGCCGGTGGCGGCGAGCGCCCAGCCGTCGCCGCGCAGCGCGACGGGTGCAGCGCCCGGCCCATCCACATACAGCATCAGCATCGCAATATACGCGTCGCGCCCGATGGGGTATTCAGGGTTCGGGCTGCCGAACGCGAGCAGTACGGCCCCGCCCTGCATGCTCCCCGCCATGGTGACAGCGAGCATAGCGACCGATTCCCCGGCGGATTCCTCATGATAGCATTGCCCGGGATCGCCCCCCCAGCAGTGCGGCCGGAAGTCGATCGGCCACACCGGGCCGAGCATCAGCGTTCGGCGATCGATCGCCGCGAGCTCGAAGCTCGGCACCGCCGCCAGTGTCGCCACCGGCACGGCCAGCAGATGGGGTAACTCGCCGACGAACAGCAGGCGCCGCGTCCAGTCGCCCGGCCCCGGAAAGTCCGCGAGCCCGGGCACCTCCTGCACCTCGAATCGCGCGGCCGAACCGAGCCGCCACACCCGCACGCGCTCCGATCGGTCGAGCACCAGCCAGCTCTCGTCCTCGACCAGCCCCGGCTGCAGATCGAAGTCCCCGGCGTCGCCGAGCCCGGAGAGGTCGAGGCGCGCGCCCGCGGGCCACGTCTGCAAGATCGTGCGGCCCGACGGGTCCTCGGCGACGATCCACGC
>NZ_JACCSO010000297.1 GCF_013812955.1 Nannocystis sp.
CGGCACATAGACGCTGGCGAGCAGCAGCGTCGGCAGGATCAGGCGCCACATCACGCCGTAGCGCACGCCGACCAGGCGCCGCATGCGGTTCGCGAGTCGAGCCCCGAGTCCGACCTCGACAGCCTCGTCGAGCACGACATGATTAAATCCGAGGCCGATAAACAGCAGCGACGAGCAGAAGATGATCGCGCAGAGATTGGCGGTGAAGAGCAGCAGGGCGCCGAAGAAGATCGGCCCCTGCCCGACGCCCAGACCGTAGCCCGCGGCGCACAGCGGCGGCACCAGCGAGATCCCGATCGCCGTGCCGGCCGCGGCGCTGGTCGTATCCCCGCTCTGGCGGGCCGTCGTGAAGCCCGCCGCCAGCGCGCAGAAGCCCGCGATGATGAGGTCTAGCACCGTGGGTGAGGTGCGCGCCGCGATCTCGGGCGTCGTCTCGTGAAAGGGCAGGCCGACGGTGAGCAGCGCCGCGAGCCCGACGACCCACACGATGCTGGAGGCGACGCGGAACACCGAGCGCAGGGTGAGCAGCGGCGCACCGACCGCGATCCCCATGCCGAGGCCGACCAGCGGGGACATCAGCGGCGAGATCAGCATCGCCCCGATCACGACGCCCGTGCTGCTCAACACCAACCCCAGCGTGGCGATACCGGTGGCCAGCACGAGCTGCAGCCAGTAGCTGACCGTGTCGAGGCTGTGCCGCCTGAACATCTCGTGCACGATCGTGCCGCGCTGCGGCGGAACGCCGAGCCAGCGCGCGAGCGCGTCCTGCAGCGGATGCTCCTTGCGCCGCGCTCGCGGCCGCTCCGCACCCTCCCCCGGCGTCCCGCTCATCCCGGCCATGGTATTCGACCCCACCTACTTCGTCACGCCGATCCACGCACCGCCAGTTACCCACCGAGCCGCCGTGACAGCTGGTCCTCATAAAGCGAGCTCGGTACGAGCGGCCCCGTCGCGTCCGCCGGCGTCTTCTCGACAAGGTCCACCGGCTCGGTGCCCTTCCCCGCCGCCACGTCGACAGATGTCTCGAGAGACAGCTTCGCCCCCGGCCCGATCACATACCCGTGCCCGAACTGCCGCGACCGGATCACCCCATCGCCGTCCGGGTTCCACACCGCATTCTGGGTCGAGCTGTGGCCCGATCCGCTGCTCTCGGCGCCGCGGTTGACCGCGCCCCAGCCGTCATCAAAAGTGCTCTGATCGATCAGGTTCGCGGTCGCCAGCGAATGGTGAAACTCGGACAGTCCGGGCAGGCCGAATTCGAGGTCCTTGATCGCCACCGATACACCCTCGAGGCTGTGCACGCGCAGCCACACGATGCCGGTCGCGCCGAAGCCCCAGTTTTGGATGAAGTTATGGCGCCCCGCCTCGCCGACGCAGTCGCGGGTCAGGATCTCGCTGCTCTGACTGATCTCGAACAGATAGCCGTTGCCGCCGCCGCCGCGGTGCTGGGCGAAGCCCATGTTCGAGTCGGCGATCGTCACGCGCTTCGACTGGATCACCTCGATGCCGCTCGACTGCAGGTGGCGGCCCGAGCCGAGGCCCTCGGCTGGTGCGCCCGGGGACACGAAGGACGCCACGTCGCGCACCCACGCATCCTTCACTCCGCGCAGCGAGATCGCGTGCACCTGGCTCTGCGCCCAGGCGTCGTTCCAGCCGACCGCGTTGGCGACCCCGATCGCCTCCACGCCGACCTCGCGCAGGTAACCGCTGACCCGCTGCACGCTGGCCTTGTCCCGCAGCTTGGCGGGGTAGCGCAGCGGCACGTCGAGGGTCAAGGTGTCGCCCTGGGCCGCGACCACGGTGCGCCAGAAGAACGCCTGCCACTTGTCGTTGAAGACCATCCAGGTGCCGGTCATGCCGTGCTCGGCGATGAACTCCGGCGTGATCACCCAGCCGATCGCCACGTCGTCGCCGGGCTTGAATGCGCCGGCATCGGCGACCTTCACCGTGAACTCGCGGGCCTCGCCGTCCGCGGTCAGCAGCGCCTCGTCGGCGAGCTTGAGCGCGCCCGCGACGTTGAGGTGACTCTTGAAACCCATGCCCATGAAGCTCGTGAACCACAGCTTGCTCTGCTCGGCCCCGGCGCCGCGCAGCACCACCCGCGAGGCGCCGATCGTCAGCTGTCCGTCGATGCGAAACAGCCCGGCGGGCACCATCACGATCGCCCCGCCGGCCTGCACCGCCGCGGCGATCGCCGCCTGAAACGCCGCGGTCGCGTCGACCTTGCCCGCGGGATCGGCCCCGTGATCCGCGACGACATCGATCAGCTTCGCCGGCAGGTCCTGACCGATGTCGGCCTCGCCGTTGTGATAACCGGCGTAGGAGAAGTCGTGCAAAAATCGCCCCTCGGGATCGGTGAACGCCGGCGTCCAGTCGACCGGGTACAGCGCGCTGTGCCAGCCGGACTCGCCGGGCAGATCCGGGCTCATGCCCGTATCGCTCGTGCTGGTCGTGCCGGTCGTGCCGGTCATGCCGGACGTGCCGGTCATGCCGGACGTGCTGGTCATGCCCTCGCTGGCCTCGCCGGTCGTGGTAATCGTCGAGCTCGTGGTCGGCGCCCCGGAGCTGTTCGCTGTGCCGGTCGACGTGCCGCCACTCGCGGTCTCGCTGGACGCGCTCGTGCCCGAGCTGCTGCCCGGTCCTCCACCCGTGTCCGCGCCGCCCGCGGGGCTACAGGCCAGGATCAGCGAGAGGGCGGCGGTACAGCGATACGGGCGGGCCATCAGCTCGCGTGTAACACAGCCGGGCCCGCCTCGGGCGACGGGCGAAGGCGAGCGTGCGAGCCCGCTGCCGGCCCGGGTGCGGTATGTCCGCAGACCGACTTCGGGGAACTTTTGCCCTTCAAAGGCGTGTGACACGTGGTGACCTCCCCCGAGCCGGGCAGCATCGATCCATCGGCCGGCGGAGAATCGTCAGCCGCCGGTGAACCAACTTCGGGCCTCGAGACACCGCCCGGCATCGTGGCACCACCCGGCAAACAACCACCCGCCCGCGTCGCAGCCCCGGCACCGATCCTCGGCGAGGTGGTCGTGCGGCTCGGCGATCGGGTGCTCGACGTGCAGCACGTCGGCCAGCGCGCCGAGCCGATGGTCAGCCGCGCCGGCCTGTTCACGCTGGGCGCCTGCGTCGCCGGCCTCGGCCTGTGCCTGGTGGCGTCCGGCATCGCCGACGTCGCGGCCGTCGCCGCCGCCGATGAGATCCGCGACGCGGCGTCCACCGAGCATGCGCTCGGCGGCGATCGATCCCGCGGCGGCGCGGCCGGTCTCGGGGCCTTGCTGATCCTGCTCGGCGTGATCCCGCTGGCGATCGCCGCCGGTCGCCCACAACCTGTCCCCACGGACAGGTACATGATCGGCGAGGGCCCGGGCGTGAACCTGCCGGTCGGGCTGCCCGACGGCCTCGATCGCGCCGGCATGCCGCTGCTGCTCGCGCTCGAGCGCCAGCTGGTGCTCGGCCTGGTGCCGGGCATGACCGGGCAGATCCACAACGGCGAGCAGACCATCGAGCTCGCCGAGCTGGTCGCGCAGGGTCGGCGCAGCTACCTGGTGCCCGCTGGCGCCCGCTGCGAGGCCGCGCTCGGGCTCCTGCGCTTCGAGATCCAGACCGTCGAGCCCGAGCTGCAGGTCTGCGCGCGGCGGCCCCTCGATCGCCTGTACTGGGCCAGCAACCTCGGCTCGCTGGCGCTGATCGGCGGGGTCCTGTGGCTCGCCGAGCCGCCCGTACCCGGCGCGCTCGAGGTCCAGGAGGTCGCCCTGCACCGCGCCCGCGCCCTGCACTACCTGAGCGACGAGACGACGCCGCCACCGCCGAAGCCCGCGCCCAAGCCCGAGTTGCCGCCTGACCCCAGGAACAGGTCCCCAAAGCCAGCCGCGCCGAAGCCCGCTGCGCCCGCGCCCGCGCCCGCGCCCCCCGAGCTGGCCATGATCGAGAACGGCGCCGCGCACCCGATCGTCCCGAAGGGCACGCGTCGCGGCATGCGCAACGACCACGACGCCGCGCGCTACACCCTGCTCGCCGACGAGGGCGTCGTCGGCGCGCTCGGCACGGCGAGCGCCAACGCGCAGGAGAGCGCGCTCGCGTTTCGCGACAGCGCCGAGGACCGCAAGATGTGGGCCGACGTGCTCGCCGCGCCGGTGATCCATCGACCCCTCGGCGGCCTCGAGCTGGCGGAGACCGAGCGCGGCGGCGGCGTCCACGACGGGCAAAAGCGGCCCGCGAAGCCTTCAGGAAAGCAGGTCACGATCGACACGTTCGCGCCCGCCAAGGGCCCGACCGCGGAGGATCGGGCGCTGGCGCGGCGGGTCTTCAACATCCGTTACGAGACCCCCACCGTGCGCGGCGACCTCAGCCCGCGGGACGTCCTGGACTACGTGCGCAAGCAGGCGGGGGTGCGAAACTGCTTCAGGGACGCGGTCGGGACCAGCGATCGCGTCGGCACGGTGATCTTCCGCCTCGAGATCAACGGGTGGGGTCGGGTCCGCTCGGCCAGCCTCGACTACGGCGTCGAGGCGCTCGGCGACATCGGCCCCTGCATCAGCAAGATGGCGAAGACCTGGAAGTTCCCCGCGCCCCCCGACCGCCAGCCGGTGACCGTCGTGCTCGAGGCCATCTTCAGCGCCCGCAGCCACTGATCCCCCGCGGTGACGAATATGCGAGGCTACCTCGTGCCCGCGCTCGACCATCCCGTGGCCGCCGGCTGGTTCGGGGCCGCCGCGCTCGCGCAGCTGTTCGCATGTGCGTCGCCTGCGAGCGTACCGGCGACCGACCCATCCACCGCCACGACACCGTGTCGCCACCACCCGGGCCCCGAGGGCGGCTGGGCCAAGTGCATGAAGCAGCCGCGGTGATGCGGCTCAGCGCCGGCGATGATCGTCGACGCGGCCGTAGGTCGCGCCGTAGGCGATGTTGCGGATCGAGTCGCTGGCGAGGAAGTCGTGCGGGAAGCCGAGCTCGATCGCGCTGACCGCATCGAGTCGCTGCATGTGCTCGGCCGAGAGCGTGAGGTCGGCCGCCTTGAGGTTGTCGAGCAGCTGCTCGTGCTTGCGCGCGCCGATGATCGGGATCACGACGCGGCTCTTTTGTCGCACCCACGCGATCGCGACCTGCGACGACGTACGCCCGAGCTCCACCGCGACCTTCTCCAGCTCGGCGGCGATCGCATAATTTTTCTCGGTCAGGCGGTTCGCGTTCCAGCCGGCGCGGCGCGTGTCCTCGGGCGGCTTGCCGCCGGCGTACTTGCCGGAGAGCATGCCGGCCCCGAGCACGCCCCACGGCGTGATCGCCAGGTCGAGGGCCTCGGCCATCGGCACCAGCTCGCGCTCGACTTCGCGGTCGAGCAGGCTCCACTTCACCTGCAGGCCGACGAACGCGGTCCAGCCGCGCAGCTCGGCGAGGGTGTTGGCGCGCGCGACCACCCACGCGGGCGCGTCGCTGATGCCGACGTAGAGCACCTTGCCGGAGCGGACCAGGTCGTCGAGCCCGCGCATGGTCTCCTCGACGGGGGTGAACGCGTCGTAGAAGTGGACCCAATACAGGTCGATGTGGTCGGTGCCGAGCCGCTTGAGGCTCATCTCGACCGAGCGGACCATGTTCTTGCGCTGGTTGCCGCCGCCGTTCGGGTCGTCGGGGCGGGTCGACAGCGAGTACTTGGTGGCGAGCACGAAGCGGTCGCGGTCGCCGGCGATCAGCTCGCCGACGAGCTTCTCCGAGGAGCCGTTGGTGTAGTTGATGGCGCTGTCGATCAGGTTGCCGCCGTGCTCGACGAAGCTGTCGAGCTGCTTCTTGCACTCGTCACGCGAGGCGCCGAAGCCCCAGTCCTCACCGAAGGTCATCGTGCCGAGCGCCAACTCGGACACCCGGAGGCCGCTCTTGCCCAGGAGTTTGTATCGCATCCTCACGCTCCTAGCCCGGCCCGCGGCGCCGGTACAAGCGGAAAGAGACGCGACGTCACCGGGCCCTGCCAGCGGCCAGGCGGGCCGGGAATTCGTGGACCCACAACAGATGACGGGCCGCGCCGAGCGGCGTGCGCGGCAGCTTGCTGAAGTAGCGCATCGCGTTCGGCAGCTCGCCGAAGGTGTGCTCGAGCTGCTGGAAGTGCTCGTCGCTCATCACGTTCTCGCGCAGCAGCGGATGCGCGGCCCCGCCGAGGGCCCGAAACTCGCGCACGTGCGCGAGCAGGCGGCGGTGGTAGTCCGGGTCCTCGACCGTGGCCAGCAGCGACGCCGCGCGCGGGTGGCTGCCGCCCAGGATCTGCAGCAGCTGCTCCTCCATCGCGTCGAGGCCGTCGGGGAAGGACTCGAGCAACTGCAGGTCGTAGAGCGGATTGGCGTGGACCACCTGCAGCACGTGGCCGATGATCGTGTCGCGTTCGCTGTTGAAGCCGGTCGGGTCGATCAGCGACGACGGGTCGTCGAGGAAGCGCAGCAGCGTGTGAAAGCCGAAGTTGATGCCCTTGGACCGGTAGTACTGCGCGGCGCAGGGCACGATGAAGAAGCGCAGCATGTCGATCGCCCCGACCATGCGCTGCAGCCGGGTCGGGACCTCGTCGATCCAGCCGAGGTCCTTGAGCCGCTGCAGCCGCGGCAACACCCGCTCCTCGTGGCCGTAACTGCGCAGCGTGTGGGCCAGCCGGCGCAGCTTCTCCCGCCGCTTGCGCCTGTCCCCCATCGCCCGCCGGATCAGGCGCAGCGGAGTCTCCTGGAGACGCACGGAAGTTGTCGGGGCCGGCTTCACGCCATGCACAGTGGGCCCGCCTTCCCCCCGTGCAAGGCGCTTCACACCACGGGGCCCGAGCCCATCATCACACGGATGAAGACCGGCTATTTTTGCGTACATTCGCGCTGGTGCAATCAACTCGGCGCAGGCGACGCAATCTGCCACTCCTCACCACGCGAGGCGCCGAGTGCCTGGAAGACCCCGCCGAAGCCGACCGCGCCGTCGCTCGCCAGCCCGAGGTGAGGCCTGGCGCAGGCACCTGGGGCCGCCAGGCGACGCGGTCCCGGACACTGTTACACTCCCGGCCCCCATGGTTCGTCTGCCGCTCGTCCTCGCCGCAGCGCTGGCAGCCTGCGCCGCGGCGCCACCACGTTCGGCCCCGGCTGGCCCCGAAGCCGACAGCCGGGCCGCCCGACGCGGCATCCACTACCAGCTCGAGATCCCCGCGCCATCGCAGCAGTGGGTGCACGTGACCATGACCGTGCCCAGGCCGCAGGGCCTTCGCAGCGAGGTGGCGATGCCGGCGTGGACCCCCGGCTCGTATCTGGTCCGCGATCACGCCCGCCACGTCGACGGCGTCGTGGCCAAGGACCTGAAGGGCCGCCCGCTGCCGATGCGGCGCATCGACAAGCAGACCTGGCGCGTCGACCACGGCATCGGCGGCTTCACGCTGTCGTACCGCGTGTTCGCAGACGAGCCCGGCGTGCGCACCAGCCACGTCGACGACCGCCACGCGACCCTCAACGGCTCGTCGATCTTCATGTACCTGGTCAAGGGCACCGCGCGCCCCATCACCGTCGGGTTGAGCTTGCCCACCGGCTGGCAGGCGCACACCGCCCTCGAGCGCGCCGGCACCGAAGCCGCCAGCTTCGTCGCCCCCGACTACGACACCCTGATCGACTCGCCGATGGAGCTCGGCGACGCCGAGGTGCGCAGCTTCGACGTCGCCGGCGCGCGCATCGAGCTGGTGTTCTCGGCCCCCGCGGGCAGCAACGCCGACACCGCCCGCATCGCCGCCGACCTCGAGAAGGTCGTCAAGGCCTTCGCCAGGATGATGAGCGGCCTGCCGCTGCGCCGCTACGTCTTCCTCGTGGTCGCCGACGAGACCGGCGACGGCGGCCTCGAGCACGCCGCGAGTACCCTGCTGCGGGTCCCGAGGGACATGTTCGCCGACGCCAGTGGTTACCGGCGCATGGTCAACCTCGGGGCGCACGAGTTCTTCCACCTGTGGAACGTCAAGCGCCTGCGCGACGTCGCGCTGCGGCCTTACGACTATCGCGGCGAGGACTACACGCGCCTGTTGTGGTTTCACGAGGGCTTCACCGAGACGATGGAGCAGCAGGCGCTGCTGCGCGCCGGCATCGTCGAGGGCGAGGCGTACTTGCGCGAGCTGGCGACCGGCTGGACCGCGTATCGCAAGAAGCCGGGCCGCAACCACGCGCCGCTCGGCGAGCTCAGCTTCGACGCCTGGACCAAGGCCTACAAGCCGAGCCCGAGCCACGGCAACACCCAGATCAGCTACTACGAGAAGGGTTACCTGCTCGGCGTCTGCCTCGACCTCGAGCTGCGCCTGCGCTCGGCCGCGCACGGGCAGCGCGGCTCGCTCGCCGGGCTGTTTCGCCGGCTGATGACCAGCCACGGCGGATCCGGTGCCGGCCTGACCCAGGCCGACATCGTCGCCGCCGCCGCCGCGGAGGCGGGCGAGCCGATGCATGACTTCTTCGCGCGCCACGTCGACGGCACCGCCGAGTTGCCGCTGCCGGAGCTGCTGGCGCGCGTCGGCGTGCGGGTGAACGCCGAGGCCACCACGCGGGCCCACAGCGGGCTGGTGCTCGCCGCGGATCGCAGCGTCCGCAACATCGAGCCCGACTCACCGGCCCAGGCCGCGGGCCTGATGCTCGGCGACGAGGTGATCGCCGTCGCCGGCCGACGGGTGCGCAGCGGCGACGAGGCGCAGGCCCGACTCGCGGAGCACAGACCGGGCGAGCGCATCGAGGTCGCGGTGTTTCGCGGCGGCCGGCTCGAGCTGCGCAGCATCACCCTCGTCGCCGACCCACACCGCAACTACCGCTTCGAGCTCGCCGCCGACACGACCTTGAACCCCGTCACCCTCGGCCTGCGCAAGCTGTGGCTGGCGCGTGACTAGCCGCGGGCGCGAGGGCTGGACCTCAGGGCCCGAGGCCGGGCTCGTGGCGACTGATGAAGTCGTGAAGGATCTGGTTGACCTCGGCCGCGTGCGAGCGATGCACCCAGTGGTTGGCGTCGATGCGGTGCTGCTCGAGGTCCGGCACGTACTCGGGGACCTTGTCGTAGAGCTCGGGCGTCAGCGCCATGTCGCGCAGCGGCACGATCAAGCACACGGGCACCTCGACCGTGCGCGGCGGATCGACCATCCCGCGCAGCGCCTGACGATACAGCGCCAGCGGGGGGATCAAAGTGCTGCGCGCCAGGCGGGCGTCGATCGTCTGCAGCTCCGGATCGTCGCGTCGCACGCCGCCGGCGCGGTGGACCCGGATCCACATGCTGACCGGGTCGCGGCCGAGGTACAGCTCCGGCAGGCCGGGGAGCTGGAACAGGAAGATGTACCAGGAGCGCCGCAGCTGGTCGGCGACCAGCGCCAGGTCGGCGAGGCGATGGCGCAGCAGGCGGTCGCGCAGCATCGTGCGCATGGCCATCGGGTGCGGCCCCGCGATCGCCGTGAAGCTGCGCAGACGACGGGCGCGGGCCCGGTCGCCGGCGAAGAACCAGCCGAGCACGGCGCCCCAGTCGTGGCCGACCAGGTGGACCTGGCCATCGGGACCGACGAGCTCGTCGATCACCGCGTCGATGTCGTCGAGGTGGCGCGACAGCCGATAGCCCTCGGGGCCGCGGGGCTCGCTCGAGCCGGCGACGCCGCGCTGGTCGAAGGCCGCGATCGGGTGCATCGGCGCGAGGCCCTCGAGCTGGCGGGACCAGGTCGCGTGGCTGTCGGGGAAGCCGTGCAGGAACAGCACCGGCGCGCGGCGCTCGTGCGGGTCCGCGACCTTGGAGCGGACCATGTGCAGGCGGACATCGCCGCGTTCGACGACGACCGACTCGAGCGCGAGCTCGGGGGACGTGCGCGGGTCAGTCGTTGGGGGCACCGGCGATGATCCATTCCTCGATGAGCAGCACGGCTTCGGGGGTCAGCGCCGGCCCGTCCGGCATCGGACCGCCGATACCACCGGCCTCTTTGAAGCCGCCGGCGATCTTGAGGTACAGGTAGCTCTTGGTCGGATCCATCGGCGTGATCAGGTTCATCGCCGGCAGGCCGACCGACGCCTTGTTGACGATGTTGGCGTGGGCGTTGGCCATGAACAGGCTCAACCCGCCCACGCCCGCTTCAGCGAGGTGACAGCTGCAGGAGTTGGTGAAGATCGCCTGCACGTTGGCGAAGGTCGGCTCGAGCGGCTCGCCGCCGGACTCGCCGGACCCGCCGGTCATGTCGCCGTCCGTCACGGTGTCGGTGCTGCCGCCCTCGTTCGGGAACTCGGCGCCGGCGATCCAGGCGAGGATCGTCTGGTTGTTCTGGTTCAGGAAGTCCTGGTCGAGCGGCATGCGGAGGCCGCTCTCGCGCTTGAGGCCGAGGGCCTCGAGCGTCGGGTCGGGCAGCATCTTGACCGCGATGTACGAGTTCGGGATGTCGCCGATGGTCACGTACTTGGTGCCGACCAGCTCGTCGAGGGCGCCGCCGACGAGCGTCGGGGCGGTGCCGCCGGAGACGTGGCAGCCGGACTTGCCGCAGCTGGCCTCGAAGGCCTGACGGACCGCGAGCGGCATGCCCGACTCGCCGTCGGTATCGGCGGGGTCGAGCTTCTCGAGCTGGTTGCAGCCCGCGAGCCCGAGGCCGAGCCCGATCACGGCCAGCCCGGCGCGGGGATCACGAAACATGCGGGTGAGGCGATTCATCGCTACAGGCTCCACTGTCGGCTGAGGTTGAAGCCGAGGTAAAAATTGCCGCGGTTCTCGAAGGGGTTCTTCGACTGGCCGCCGGGCGCGTAGAGGTTGGTGTGGATCTCCCGGGTGTTGGTCATGAAGATCTGGAAGAAGTGGCGGTTGGTCCGCACCGAGCCGCCGAGCGACCACGAGCCGATGTTGCTGCCGTTCGGGTCGGCGTTGCCGCCGTTGTAATAGAACTTGTTGGAGGGGATCGGCAGGTAATACTCGATGTCGATGCCCCAGCGCTTGCGCTGGCCGAGCCACACCGTGGAGGCGAGGCCGACGCCGAGCGTGCCACGCTTGTCCTTGACCTTGACCGGCCCCTTGCCGTCCTCGAAGTCGACCGTCGGCCCGACCTTGTGGTTGGTGCGCAGCGAGTAGCTGACCACCAGCTGCGTGCTCCAGCGGTCGAACCACAGGCGGCTCAGCAACAGCTGAAAGCTGCCCGCCCACGGGTTCGCGGTGTTCGAGGGGAAGTCGCGCATGTACTCGACCGAGGCGTAGCCGCCGAAGCTCAGCGGCTTGCCGGCCTCCTGGCGGATCGGCATGTACTTGGTGCCGAGCTCGTAGTCCTTGCGCGAGTTGCTGCGGCGCAGCAGCACGTCCCAGCCGTCGAAGATCCCGTAGGCGAAGCCGTACGAGATGTTGGCGCCGGCGTCGATGCCGAACGCCCCGCGCTCGGTGCCGACCCGGCCGAAGCGGTGGTCGATGCGAAACTCGAACACCCGCTTGCCGAGCGTCGCGGTCGACGGCAAGTTGATCTGAAACACGCCGTGAAACGGCGGGCTGATCTTCTGCTCGTCTCCGCCGTCCTCTTCACCGCCGGGCTCGTCGTCCGTCGTGTCGGCGGGGGCATCGGCCGTGTCGTCGGTCTTGTCGCCGGTCTTGGCGCCGGTCTTGGTGCCGGTGCCGCCAGTGTCGGAGTTCGTGGTGTCCGAGGGCGGAGTGCCATCGACGGGCGCATTGTCGGCGGTCGAGCCCGCTGGGGCGTCGCCGATCGGCGGCGTCGCTTCACCCGGACCCGGCGTCGGGGTCGCCTCGGCGGGCGGCGCGAGGCTGACGATCCAGTCCTTGATCGCCTTCTTCTGGCCGCCGGTCAGGTCGCCGCCGAGCGGCATCTGGTCGCCCTTCATGCCCTTGCCGGTGAGCTTGTTGACCAGATAGCTGCGGGCCGGATCGCCGGCGGTGACCATCGGCTTGCCCGTCGCCTTCGACTTCATCGAGCTCAGCCGTGAAGGTGAGCCCGACAGCGACGGCGACTCCCCTCCGGCCTTGCTGTGGCACGAGGTGCAGTTGTCATCGAAGATCTTTTTGACCTTCGCCTCGAGATCAGAGGCCGGAGCTGCGAGCACAAACAGGATCGAGAGAGGCAGCGGCATGGGTGCAGGGCCTACCGTGGGGCAGACGTGAGTGTTACCACAATGCGCGGCGCGGTAGGCTCGGATATTATCGCCTGCATGCGCACGCGTCTTCGGCTCGTCCTCGCCACCGCGACTGTTTGTACGGTCGTCGCCTGCCAAACGCCCGCCCCGGAAGGAGCCAAGAAAGACACCCCGGTAGTTACCCCGACTCCGCCTGTGAAGGCCCCCGACATGACCACGGCGCCGGTCGCCAATGCGACGGGGGTTATCGGCAACAGCTCCGCGCCCGGCACCGCCGGCGAACCGAGCACGCTCGACCCGGGCGGTGATGCCCCGACCCCGACGGAAGCCAATCCGACGGCCGGCGCCGAGGCCGGTGCGGCGGCGACCGCGGGTGACACACCGCCGCCCGCTGACCCGGCCGCCGCGGCAGCAGCCAAGACCAAGTTGCTCACCGACGCGAAGTCGAAGAAGACCAGCGACGCGAAGGCCAAGAAGGCGCTCGAGGAGGCCGAGGCCGCCGGCGCGACGGTGCGCGAGCTGGCCGAGGCGAGCAACGAGCGCGGCGTGGCCCTGCTCGGCGCCGGCGAGCCCGAGCGCGCCACGTCCGCCTTCGAGTGGGCCCGCGACAAGGACCCGACCTACCCGGACGCGAGCTTCAACCTCGCCAAGCAGACCGCGATGGCCGGGGAGATCCCCGAGACGGTCAAGCACCTGCAAGAGGTGCACAAGCGCGGCGGCAAGAAGCTGCTCAAGCAGGTCGGCTTCGACCCGACCTTCGAGATCGTCAAGGACGATCCGGAAGTGCAGAAGATCGCGAAGTGAGTCGCCGGGTCGGCGCGGGACGCAAGGCATGACGGCACCCTCATCGAACACGCGGGTGCTGTTCATCTGCCACGCGAACCTGGTCCGCTCGCCGCTGGCGGAGGGCATCTTTCGCCACCTGGTCGCGCAGCGCGGCCTCAGCGACCGCTTCGCGATCGACAGCGCCGGCATCGCGGCTTATGAAGGCATGGCCCCGGACCCCGGCAGCATCGCCGTCGCCGCCCAACACGGCATCAAGCTCGCCGGTCGCGCGCGGCAGATGACCCGCCTCGACCTCTACGATCACGACCACGTGCTGGTCGCCGACCGTC
This sequence comes from Nannocystis sp., assembly GCF_013812955.1. Lineage (GTDB taxonomy): Bacteria > Myxococcota_A > Polyangia > Nannocystales > Nannocystaceae > Nannocystis. The sequence continues at coordinate 13,169 of NZ_JACCSO010000297.1, forward strand.
ACGTCGCCGCCCAGATCCGGCGGCTGATCGGCGGCTCCGTATTTGGTCCGATCGCCGGCAGCTCGGCGCGCGTGCGCCTGCTCGCGACCCTCGCCGACCCGCGCGCCGAGGACGACGACCTCGACGTGCCCGACCCGATGCGCGGCGGCCCCGAAGGTTATTTAAAGGTCTACAAGCAGCTGGTGCGCGCCTGCACGGCGCTGCTCGCCGAGCTCGCCCCGAAGCCCTAAACGGCGAGGCAGACGGCGAGGCAGACGGCGAGGCCGCGCGATCACGCAGGCTGGTGTCCGCCGCGGCGATCACGGATGCTGGGCGACGATGCGATCGCGGCGCTCTCGTGTCTCTGGTCTGCCCGGCTTATCGCTCGCCGTCTTGCTCGCCGCGCCAGCCGTGGCCGCGCAAGCACCCGCCGCCGACTCGCCCACCGTCGCCGCCACGACGCTACCCGACGGATGGGAGGCCGCGCTGCACCACCGCGACCGCGGAGCGCGGGGCGAACCGGACGGCTTTCAGCGCTGCGGCGAGGCCTTCCTGGCCATTCACCTCCGCGCGCCCGACGGCCCGCGGGCCTCGACGGCCCTGTTCAACGCGGCGCAGTGCCTCGAGGCCGCCTATCTGTCGCCCGCTGCCACGCAGGCGTACGAGCGCCTGCTCGCCCTGTACCCGCAGAGCGAGCACGCCTGGAAGACCCGCGAGTACCTCGTCGAGATCTACCTCGCCATCGCGCGCTTCGACGACGCGGCCCGCCACGCCGAACGCTACGCGAAGCTCTACCCGAAGGACTTCAGGACCGAGGATATGCTGAGGGCCGCCTATCGGGTTCGGGTCGGCCTCGGCCAGAAGGACCGTGCGCTCGCGGCCCTCGATGCGCTCGAGCAGGGCCTCCGCCGCGACAACCCCGAGCGCGCCGCCCAGTTTTTTTGGATGCGCCGCGAGCTGCTAACCCACGACGACGAGCGCCTCGAGCACGCCATGACGTACCTCGAGCGCCACGGCAAGACCGGCGGCCTCGATCGACGCATCGTCGCCGAGGCGACCGTCGGTCAGTTGCTGTGGCGGCGCGCCTGCGCAAAGGGACTGGACTTCGACCTTTGCGCCGCCGTGGGCCGAGGCCCGCCCGAGTTCTCCGACCAGGGCCGCCGAAGCGGCAGCGATCGGATTGTGGCCCGCCGTAGGCCGTCGTCGTCGCCGGCACCTCCTCCGACCTGTAGCGAACTATCAATCACACGTGGCGCGCTGTTCCCACGCGCGCAGAAGGACTCGGTGGAGGCCCAGCGCTGGTTCGCCGAGGTGCTCCAGGGCGCCCGCCGGAGGATCATGATTCCCGAGGATGCGTCCGAGCGCCGCCGAGCGTTCGCGGACGCCGTCGCCATGGCCAGCGTATACATCGCCAACCGGGGCTTCGAGGAGCTGCTGGCTGTGCTCGGAGAAGTGAGTGATGCGCCCGACCCGGGTCGGCTCCCCGAGCTCCTCGCGCGCTCGCAGCGGCTTGCCGGCGAGCTCGAGAAGCAATACGCCGAGGTCATCGCGCAAAAAACCAGCATCGTCTGGTCGATCGCCGCGGCCGCGCGCATCGGCCAGATCGCCGAGTTTCGCGGCGACGCGCTGCTCCGGCGCGAGGTCCCACGCACCCACCACGACAAGACCCGGAGCCGGGTGTACTGCGCCACGATGCGCGAGCAAGCCGCGCCGTTCTACAAGTTCGCCGACGCGGCGTACGAGCGCTGCCTCGAGCTCTCGATCACCTCCGGCACCTTCACCGATTTTTCACGGCTGTGCGAGGAGGCGCTGAACTACCGCGACCCCGTCGGCTTCCCGCGCACGCCCGAGTACATCAACCGACCCGGCCTGCAATGGACGCGCCCGATCGTGGTCGGCGTCCAGCTCGAGCCTCCGCCCGAACTCGCCACCGAACCCGCGAGCACCACGCCGTGACCCTCACCGCGCCCGGGATGTACTCCCGGGCGCTGCGCCATCTCAGGCGACCACGGGCCGGGGCGCCTTCTCGGGCTTCTCGGGCGCCGGCGCGGGCGGCAAGGTGCGCGGACCGGCGACGACGCCGTCGGCGGTCTTGAGCAGCGCGTCGGGGTGGATCTCGAGCTCGGCGATGCCGCCCGGGATCAGCAGCGTCGAGATCGGCGTGCCCTCGGGGATCACGCTGCCGTCGTGCTTCTTCAGGACCACCTTCGGGTGGGCCAGGTCGTGGGCCTCGAGCTCCTTGGTCAGCTCGGCCTGGGTCGGCTCGTCGAGCGCGGTCCAGGCCATGCGGCCGCGGCACTTCGGGAACTTCGAGCAGCCGAGCCAGGGGCCGCGGCGACCCGAGCGCAGGTTCAGCTTTGCGCCGCACTTCGGGCACGCGACGTCGACCTCGAGCGCCGGCGGCGTCGGATATTTGATCGCCTCCTTCTTGTCGAGGTTGATGGTCAGCTTGACCGCCGGGTAGTTGACCGAGACCAGGAACGGCCCGAAGCGACTCGAGCGCATCTCCATGTCCGAGCCGTCCTCGGGGCAGATGACGTCGACGCGCTCGGGCAGCATCGGCCGGCCGTCGCGGGTGATCGGCGCCGCGTAGTCGCACTCCGGGTAGCGGGTGCACGACAGGAACCGGCCGTTCTTGCCGAAGCGATAGGCCGTCGGCGCCCCGCACTTGGGGCACTTGTAGATCGAGGGCTGCACCTCGGCCTTGGCGTGGGTCATCGTGTCGCTGGCGGTCGCCAGGGACAGCGAGAAGCCCTTGTAGAACTTGGCGAGCATCGCCTGCCAGTTGGCGCCGTTCTCCTCGATCTCGTCCAGCTCCTGCTCCATCGAGCGCGTGTAGCCGACGTCCATCAGCTCGCGGAACGCCTCGATCAGCTTGTCGGTGACGACCTCGCCGAGGTCGGTGGCGTAGAAGCGGCGGTCGAGCTGCTCGACGTACTTGCGCTCCTGGATGACCGAGATGATCGACGCGTAGGTCGACGGCCGGCCGATGCCCTCGGACTCCATCGTCTTGACCAGCGAGGCCTCGCTGTAGCGCGGGGGCGGCGAGCCGAAGCGCTGCACCGGCTCGATCGCGAACACGCCGAGCTGCTGGCCCTCGGCCAGGCCGGGCAGGGTCTGCTCGTCGGTCGCGGTCACGCCCATGACCCGCAGGAAGCCGTCGAACACCAGGGTGCGGCCGCTGGCGCGCAGCACGGCGCCGGTCTTCTGGTCGTCGCGCTCGAAGTTGACGCTGGTCGCGTCCCACTGCGCGGGGGTCATCTGGCTGCCCACGGTGCGCTGCCAGATCAGGTTGTAGAGCTTGAACTGCTCCTCGGTCAGGGCCTCGCGCAGGGCCTCGGGGCGGCGGGCGACGTCGGTCGGCCGGATGGCCTCGTGGGCCTCCTGCGCGTCCTTGTTGGAGGAGCTGTAGATGTTGGGCTTCTCCGGCAGGTAGGCGGCGCCGAGCTGGCCCTCGATGTAGCCGCGGATCTGCGTGATCGCCTCCGAGGAGAGGTTGGTCGAGTCGGTGCGCATATAGGTGATGAGGCCGACCTGGCCCTCACCCGGCACGTTGACGCCCTCGTACAGCGACTGCGCGGTGCGCATGGTTCGCTGGGTGGCGAAGCCCAGCTGGTTCGCCGCCGCGATCTGCAGCGACGAGGTGATGAAGGGGCCCGACGGGCGCGAGCTGGTGCGCCGGGTCTCGATGTTGCGGACCCGGTAGCGGACCTTCGGGTCGACGGTGCCGGTGACCGCGCGAAGCACCTTCGCCGGGCCCTTGCCCTCGGGGTTGTCGCGGGCGGTGACCTGAATGTCGAGCAAACCGGCGGCCGCCGCGGCGCGCGAGATCTCCGCGCTGAGGTCGCGGGGATCGGTCGAGCTGCAGCCGAGCGTCCACTTCTGGCCGCCGAGTTCGACGAGCTCGGCCTCGAGGGCCTGGTGCTCGGCGAGCCACGCGTTTTGCAGCTTGATCGTCGGGCCCTTGTTCTTCTCGTCCAGGCGGGCGATGAACGCCGTCCACGCGGTGAGCAGCGCCGGACCGGCGGCGGGGTCGAGGCTCAGGCGGGCGCTCAGCTCCCAGCGCTCGTCGGGCACGAAGGCCGCGATCTCGCGCTCGCGCTCGACGATGATGCGAACCGCGACCGACTGGACCCGGCCGGCCGAGAGCCCGCGCGAGACCTTCTTCCACAGCAGGGGCGAGGCCTGGTAGCCGACGATGCGGGCGAGGATGCGGCGCGCCTGCTGGGCGTTGACCTTGTCCTCGTTGATCGGCCGCGGGTTGGCGAACGCCTTGTGCACGGCCTGCTGGGTGATCGCGTTGAACACCACGCGCTTGGCCTGTGAGGGCTTGATGCCGAGCACCTCCGCGAGGTGCCAGGCGATCGCCTCCCCCTCGCGGTCAAGGTCCGTTGCGAACCACACGTCCGAGGCGCCGCGGGCCGCCTTCTTCAGATCCGCCACCGTCTTGCTCTTGCTGGCGAGCACCTCGTAGGTCGGCTTGAAGCCGTGCTCGATGTCGACCCCCGGCACCGGCTGCTTGTCGCCCTTGGCCGAGCGGGTCGGCAGGTCGCGGATGTGGCCGACCGAGGCCTGCACCGTGAAGCCCGAGCCCAGGTACTTGTTGATCGTCTTGGCCTTCGCCGGGCTCTCGACGATGACCAGCTGCTTGCCCTTGCCCTTGCCGCCGACCATCGGCTCGTCGTCCGCGTCGTCGTCCTCGGTCGCCTCCCCGGCCTTGATCGTGCGACCCGGCTTCGCCGGCTTCGCGGCCTTCGCCGGCTTCGCGGCCTTCGCGGTCTTCTTGGCGGCCGGCTTCTCCGGCTTCTCCGCCTTCTCCGCCTTCGCCGCCGCAACCTTCGCCGGCTTCTCCGCCGCAGCCTTCACCGGCTTCTCCGCCGCAGCCTTCGCCGGCTTCTCGACGGCCACCTTCTTCGCCGCCGTCTTCTTCGCCGCCGTCTTCTTCGCCGCCGCCTTCTTCGCCGCCGCCTTCTTCGCCGCCGGCTTCTTCTCGGTCTTCTCGGCGGCGGCCTTCGCGGGGGCCTTCGCCGCGGCCTTCGCGGGAGCAGCCTTCGCAGCGGCCTTCGCCGCGGGCGCCTTTGCCGCTGGTGGCTTTGCCGCTGCCTTGGTGTCAGGTGCAGACGTCGCCGCCTTGGACTTGGCGGTCGGGCGCGCGGTGCCCTCGGAAGGGGCGGCGCTCGGGGTGTCGTCTGCGGAGGGGGCTCGAGCCATGGAGGTCACGTGACGGAAAGGGGGATACCGAAAGGCCCGGGTTTATAAAAGCCCTGGACCGGGCGGCGCCAGGGCCGGGTGCCCCGGACATATACAAGAACACTCACGGCGCGGCATTGGGTCGGCGAACGCCGACGCCCGCGAGCCGGTCTCGGCCGCGGGCGAAAACAGCCGCCAAACAGGAGCGACTTCGCGCGACGACCCCGCTTGCCGGTCACGGCAAGGGCGGAGCCGCGTGCTGGATCAGACGCCCGGGGGTACCACCGCCCCGCCGCACCTGGGGACGTAGTCGAGGTTCCGCTGGGCGCACACATCCTCGATGCAGGGGCAGGCCTTGAAGCAGAAGCCGCGCTGGTTGGCGACGGAGAGTTGGTCGTAACAATCGGTGGTGGCGGTCGCGTCGTTGCCCGCGAACACGCCACAGCCGGCGCCCTGCGGATCCTGATTGGTCGCGTGCACGCCGCCCCACTTGGTGACGGTACCGATGTCCTCGCCCGTGACCGCGCGCCACTTCTTGGTAACCGGGTCGACGACGCAGTCCTTGACCGGGTCGAGCTCCTGCACCTGACAGCACGCCACACCGGCGCCGCAGACGGCGGTGACGTCGCCGAGCTCCCAGGTCGGATTGCAGGGGATCGGACAACCGTTGAGCAGCGGTGTCGGGAAGCCGATCTCCACGCACATGCCCGAGACGCTGAGCTGGTTGTTGTTGCTGGAGAAGATCGGAACGCCGAATCTCTTGTCGGCCGAGGCGGTGTAGTTCGGCAGCAGGCCGCCCTGGGTCGCCGGGTCGTCGGAGCAGCACACCTCTTTGTCCGGGCACGCAGCGTCCGGATCCTTGGCGGCCTCAGAGGGGTTGCAACGAAATGAGGGGTTCTCAAGGTCGGGCTCGAAGCACGAGACCGAGGTCACGGCGCCGACGCTGAAAACCGCGACATAGGTGAGGGCAGTCTTGACGAGGTTCAACGACAGTCTCCTTACGGCGAGCGTCAACGTGGCATAGACCGCGGCGGCTTGTAAAGCTCCGCGCAAGTGCGAGGCCTCGGCCGAGTACGGTCCCTGAGGTCGGTCATGACGGGCCATGACGGGCCATGACGGGCCAATGACGGGCTCCGGGTCATGCCCATGCGCGCACGCGCACGCGCACGCGCACGCGCGCGCCCGAACCGTTTCGAGCCCTGAATCACGCGCCTGGCCGACCCACAGGGTCTTTGGTGGCTGGACCGGGCCGGGCTAAGCTGCGGAGGTTTACATGTCGACCGCAACGCCGTGGTGGATTGTTCGTGCGCTTCCTTCGCTGCTGTTGGCCTGCTCGGGGACCCAGCAGACGGGGCCGCACGCCGGCCCCGGTCCGGACGCCCCGGTCGCCGTGGAACCGGCGGTCCCGACCCCGGCAACGCCGCCTGCGGCCAGCGCGCGAGTGCTGCCCAAGCTGAGCCAGCGCGAGCACCCCGCCGGCCACGCGTGGATCTTCGAGCCCGCCGCCGAGCCCCAGAAGCAGGAGATCACCCAGGCCGAGGCCGCCGGTTACACGGTGATCGACCTCGGCAACACCTGGGTCCCCTACATCTTCAGCGAGAAGACCAACGGCCAGGAGGACCTCAGCGCCAACGAGTACCGCCAGCGCTACATCGGCCTCGCCAACGACCGCGTCGACGCCGACGGCGAGAAGCTCGACCGGCACGAGCGCAACTTCCTCGAGCTCTACGGCATCCCGCCCTCGCTCGCGGTCGTCTTTCGCGACTGGCAGATCTCCGAGACCGAGATCCAGCCCTGCCTCGAGGCCGCCAAGTTCGACCCGACCGTGTTCGCCCGCTTCACCGGCGTGATCGCCTACACCGGCAAAAAAGGCGGCGACCTCCGCAAGGCCCGCGCCCTCCGCGAGAAGCTCGCCAAGGGCCTGAAGAAGGCCGGCCTCGACCCGAACCTGCCCGAGGAAGCCAAGGGCCACCCCACCCTCGGCGCCGCCTTTACCAGCTGGCGCGAGCTGCAAGACCGCATCGACGTCATCGACCACGCCCAGCGACGCCTGCGCTGCGAGAAGATGTTCGTGTCCGCCGAGGGCGTCGGCAAGTTCGAGCCCGGCGTGTTCGACAGCGCCACCACCCACGCGCTCGCGGCCTTCGAGAAGAAGCACGCGGTCAAGGGCTGGGGCCACTTCACGCCCGACAACCTCGCCGTGCTCGCGCTGCCCCAGCCCGAGAGCATGCACCGCCGGCTGCTGCGGGTCGTCGAGGAGCGCACAGTCGCCGGCGCCGGCATCATCGAGGACGGCTCGGCCGCGCGCTGGAAGCCGAAGTTTCGCTGGAAGGACAGCCAGGGCCAGGAGCACGCGCTGCGCGACATGGTCGGCGAGGCCCAGGCGGCCGTGGTCGCGGCGCTCGACCTGGCGACCCCGGAGTCGGGGCGGCGGGCGCTGGCGAAGCTGTCGGAGCTCGGCGGCGGCGACTTCGAGGACCTGCTGGTCGGCGTGCGCCTGCCGCCGGCGCCGGAGTATTACGGCGAGCACATGGCCTTCGACGTCGTGATCGACCGCGGCGACGTCTGGTACGACTTCCCCTTCGACGCCGCGGGCAACCGCCTGGCCCAGCCGCGCGAGCGCTACCCGCACTTCACGATCTACGCGGTGCTCGGCGAGCAGAAGATCCCGCTGGTGCACTGGCGCACGACCATCGGCTCGTGGCGCACCGAGATGAACAACGGCACCGAGTCCTACAAGTACAAGGACTCGGACGTCGGCGACCGGGTCTGGAAGGAGATCGTCGCCGCGCCGGTGTGGATCCCGCCGGCCGCGACCCCGCCGCGCGAGCTGGTGCGCCGCAAGTGGAAGGACGGCAAGGTCCGCACGGTCGTCAACTACGGCGAGTTCGGCCCCAGCTACACCTCCGCCTACGGCCTGGTCGCCGCCTATCACATCAAGGAGATCAAGAACCCCGACGGCACCGTCAAGGCCGACTTCGACAACGGCATCCGCACCCACGGCAGCGTCGACTACATGTCGATCCTGCGCCGCTACTCGCACGGCTGCCATCGCCTCTACAACATGTCGGCGGTGCGCCTGTTCTCCTTCGTGCTCGCCCACCGCGACTTCGTGCGCGAGGGCCAGGTCAAGCTCGGCTTCGGCCGCGAGTTCAGCCACGAGGGCAACAACTTCAAGCTCAGCCTCAAGACCCGCGGCTATCGCTACAACCTGCCCGAGCCGATCCCGGTGCACGTGCTCGAGGGCCGCATCCGCGGCGACCGTAAAAACCCGGTCGAGGGCTACGTGCCGAAGCCGACCCCGGCGCCGGCTCCAGGCGACGAGCTGCCGCCGGGCACGCCGACCGAGGCCGCCCCGCCCGAGCTGACCCCCATCGGCCCGATCGCCACGCCGGTCCAGCCCTGATACCCGGCACGTGGGTTGCCGCACGTCTCGCACCGGCCCGTAAAACCCCGGTCCGCGCGCGTTCCAGCGCAAACCCTTGAGCGCGTGGGGTCCATGCTGCAATATCCCGCGCCGTGCAACGTAACCTCGCGTCCGGCTTTGATGACAGCTTCCGTCGCCACCTCGCGGTCGAACAACGCCGCGCGGTGCTCGACACCATCGCCCGCGAGCTGACGCCGGAGACGACCCTCGGCGACATCGTCGACGCCGCCCAGGATCTCGGCTGGGGCGACAACCTCGGCGAGCTCCGCCTCTCCGACCTCGCCAGCGCCCTGCTCGGCGACGGCCAGGCCCCGCCCCGCGAGCCTGCGTCCCGCGAGGCGCTGGTCGCCGACGCCGGTCACGACGACGACGACGACGCGGCCGAAGCCTACCAGCACGGCGCAGACCACGACGCCCACGACGCCCACGACGCCGACGACAACGAGCAAGACGTCCAGGACGACGACCAGCAAGACGTCCAGCAAGACGTCCAGGACGACGACCAGCAAGACGAGCAAGAAGCTCCGCAGCAAGAGACCCCGAAGACCGCCCGCAGCCGCAAGGCCGCCGCCAAGGCCGCCGCCAAGGCCGCCGCCCGGGTCGAGGCGCCGCGCAAGCCGAGCAGCCTCGACCGCGCCCTCGAC
>NZ_JACCSO010000343.1 GCF_013812955.1 Nannocystis sp.
GTCGGGGCGCGGGTCGAGCAGCTTCGGCGTGGGCGGCTTGTTGTCGGCGTCGGGGGCGTCTCCGGCGACGTTGGGGGCCGCGCCGGGCTTGGCGCGCCCCTGCGCGGCGCGCGACTCCTTGTCGACCTTCTGGTCGAACTCGGCGACGTTCGGGGTCTTGTCCGGGACGCGCTCTTTGCGGACCTTGTCTTGCTTGATCAGCTTGCCGGGCGCCTCGGGCTCGCGGGGGGGCTGTTCGGGCTCGGGCGGCTCGGCCTCGTCCGGGTCGACGAGCGCGACCTGCATCCAGCCGTCGTTGGTCGGCAGCGGCGGCGCGTCCCACGACAGCCCGATCACGCGGTCGCCGAGGGGCCACAGCAACAGGTGCATCACCAGCGACGCGAGCAGGGTCGCGGCCAGGATCACGAGGGGCGATGGCTCGTCGCGGCGACGCATGTCGGCGCGGAAACTATAGCGGCATCGGCCGGGCCGGGTATACCCTCCCGCCGGCATGCCCGCCGTCACCGCCCGCACGCTCGCACCTGGCGCCGAGCCGCTCCTGGGTCAGGAGGTCCCGGTCCTGGACCTCGGCTTCGTCCAGGCGCTCGATTACATGGGTACGGATGAGGACATCGTGCAGGCCGCGCGGGTCAGCTACGGCCCGAGCACCCGCCAGCTGCACGACGACCGCGGCCTGCTGCGCTACTTGATGCGCCACCGGCACACCACGCCCTTCGAGATGTGCGAGGTGAAGTTTCGCTGCAAGATGCCGATCTTCGTCGCGCGCCAGTGGATCCGCCACCGCACGGCCAACGTCAACGAGATGTCCTTGCGCTACAGCGAGGCGCCCGACGAGTTCTACGTGCCCCGCCTCGAGCACGTCACCCTGCAGTCGAGCAACAACAAGCAGGGCCGCGACCTCGAGACCGAGCTGCCGCCCGAGCTGCGCGAGCAGGTGCGGGCGCTGATGCGCGCGCGCAGCGAGCAGGTCTACGCCGACTACCAGCAGCTCGCCGGTGAGCTGGGCATCGCCCGCGAGCTGGCGCGCACCGTGCTGCCGGTCTCGCTCTATACCCAGTGGATCTGGAAGATCGACCTGCACAACCTGCTGCACTTCCTCGACCTGCGCCTGGACCCCCACGCCCAGATCGAGATCCGCCTGTTCGCCGAGGCGATGGCCGACTTCGTGCGCGCCTGGGTCCCGGTCGCCTGGGAGGCCTTCACCGACTACCGCCGCGAGGCCATCCCGCTCAGCCGCCTCGAGGCCCGCGCGATCGGCCTGCTGCTCACCGGCACCCCCCAGCTCGAGGCCACCAGCGCCGCCGGCCTCAAGGGCCGCGAGCTGCAGGAGTTCCACGACAAGCTCGCCCGCCTGCGCGCCCTCGCCGAACCCTCGTCCTGAGCCCCGCGCCGGTCACCGCGGTGTCCATGATCCTCACCCATGCGTTGCGCCTGACCTGCCCGCGCTGCGGCGGCCGCGAGTTCGTCTACTCGTGCGAGCCGTCCTGCTGCTTCAACCATGTCTGCGTCGGCTGCCGCGCCGCGTTCCAGACCGCCACCGTCGCGCTCGGCGGCAAGCTGCGGACCGCGGTCCCGCCCGACCCGCTGCCCGAGTGCACCGAACCCGCCGCGCAGTGCTGCGAGTGCCGCTCGGTCGCCGTGTACCAGCTGGACGACGATCGCTGCGTCTGCACCGATTGCGGGGCGCTGCTGCAGATCGAACTCGGCGACGAGCCCGCCTGAGCCTTGCGCCGCGCCAGCGCCCGTCGCATCGTCACCCCACCACCCCACCTCTCCATCACCCCGCCTCCCCATCACCCGCTCATGGACCTGCGCAGCTTCAAACTTCACCGCCTCGATCGACACCTGCGGGTCGTGCTCGGCGATCACCGGGGCGATCACCCGCACGACCTTTATGGTGACGCCTTCGAGCGCGTTTTGCTGGCCGCGGAGCCGCTGCTCGCCGTGCTCGCCGGGCAGGCCGGCGCGGAGCTGCGCGCCCTCTCGGTCGACGGCGTCGCCGGTGTGCTGCGCCTGACCACCAACACCGATCCACCGCGTGCCATGGTGCTGCGCGGCCCGGAGCACGCCGCGCTCGCCGGCTCGATCGCCCCGGTGGCGGGCGCGATCCTGGCC
>NZ_JACCSO010000345.1 GCF_013812955.1 Nannocystis sp.
AGCCAGGATCGACCAGGCCCACCGCGCGCTCGACCAGGAGCGCGAGCGCGGCGACGCGGCGAGCGGCGAGCGTGACAGCTTGCGCGGCGAGCTCGTGACGCTGCGACGGCAGCTCGACAGCGAGTCGCAGGCCCACGCGCGCGCCCGCCAGGCCCACGATCTATTGCAGAGCCGCGTGACCAGCCTCGAGGGCGAGGCCGGCGAGCAGCGCCGCGATGCCGTCCGTCACGGCCAGCGCGCCGAGCAAGCGATCCGCGACATCGATGCGATGCGTCGGGATCTCGCCCGCGAGCAAGCCGCCCACGCTGCCACGCGCACGCGCCTGGTCGAGCTCCAGGAGACCCAGCGCGGCGCCGCCGCGGAGCGCAGCGCCGAGCGTGAAGCCCACGCTGCGGCCGAGGAACGGCTGCGCCGCGCCGACATCGAGATCTCCGCGCTCGCGCACAAGTTGACCGGGGACCAGACCGCGTTGCTCGAAGCCAGCGATCGCAGCGAGACGCTCGCCAAGGAGCTGGTGATCGCCACCGACCGGCTCACATTGCTCCGGCGCCAGCTTCAGGACGAGACGGCCGCCCACGCCGCGACCCGCCGCCAGTACGAGGTGGAGCAAGCGGAGGCCGAGGCGCGACGTCGGCGAGGTCGCGGCAAAGGCATCATCAGCGCGCTCGGAGGCGCCGCGGCGGTCGGCGTCGCCGTGATCCTTCGTCGTCGCTGACGCGGCGGTGCCCGAGTCGACGGTTTCTGAAGCGGTCGTGCGCACGCCCGGCGCTGCGGCCGCTCGAACCGCGGATGTCACCACTCCGGAGCCTCCCGAAAAGTGGGCGGCGAGCGCTGCGCAGTGGCTCGCGCTGCGCCCGCAAGTCTGACGCCAAAAGTTTGTTCGTGATCGCCGGCGCCGGCCGATGTACCGTGCGGCTGAGGCCCACCTGCGTGGGCCCTGGTGCCCCGACATGGCGGGCCGCTGGGTGAAGCACATGGCCGATATCATCAATCTCAATCAGTATCGTAAGGCCCGCGCACGCGCCGAGAAGGAGCGTCTCGCGGAACAGAGCCGCGTCCGAAACGGCCAGACCCGAACGACGAAGGAAGCCGCCCGTCGCGAGCAGGAGCGCCAGCTCCTCGAACTCGACGGCAAGCTGCTCCGGATCAAGGGCCCACTCCCCGAACCCACCTGAGCCGCTCGCTCCAGCATCCTCCTCGCTCCAGCGCGTTAGCTCCCTCGCCCCGCTCTCTCGTCCTCTCCGCGCTGCAACATGATGGATGCGCGCCGCAGCTCTCCCCGCTGCGCCGCTCCCGTGTGATAGACCACGCACTTTGTCGGGCCCCGGGCCTCGCGTCGCCCCCCAGCGCATGCGACCCTCGGTCTGTCTTGCGTGCTCGGCTCCCACTGCTCGCCTTCACTGCAGCGCTTACCGCCTGCAGTGAAGAAACGTCGTCGTCGCCGCCCCCGTTGGGCGACCCCGAGCCGCAGCTGCTGACCCACGCCTTCGGGGCGTTGACCTTGCCGGCCCAGGAGGACAACGCCAGCCGCTGCGTCTCGTGGCGCCTGGGCAACGAGCAGGCGCTCTACGTGCAGGCGGTGCAGCTGGCCAACGAGGGCAGCTTTCACCACTCGAACTGGCTCGTCGTGCCCGAGGACGACTACCCCGGGCCCGACGGATTTTGGAGCTGCGCCTCACGCGGCTTCGAGGAGATCAGCGCGGCCCAGAAAGGCACCGTGCTGTTCGCCCAGTCGACCCAGAGCTACGACGAGGAGCAGCGCCTGTCCCCCGGCGCGGTGATCAAGATCCCCCCGCGTCACAAGATCGTCGGCCTGCTGCACACCCTCAACGCCACGCCCCGTGAGGTCCAGTCGAAGCTCTGGCTCAGCCTCGAGGTCATTCACCCGCGCGCCGTCGCCAGCGTCGTCACCCCGCTGACGCTCGAGTACTTCGCGCTCGACATCCCCGGCAAGCAGGAGTCGCGCTTCACCAGCACCTGCGACCTGAACATCAACCATCAGGCCCTCACCGGCAAGCCGCTCGCGCTGCGCCTCCACTACATCCTCCCCCACTACCACTACCTCGGGAACTACTTCGACTTGAGCGTCGTCGGCGGTGAACTCGACGGACAGTCCATCTACCAGCTCGAAGGCTTCAACGGCGAGGGCAACGGCCACACCTTCGACCCGCCGCTCGAGCTGCCCGGCGCCACCGGCCTGCGCTTCACCTGCGGCTACGACAACTGGCGCGACCAGCGGATCCGGTGGGGCAACGGCGAGGGTGAGATGTGCGTCATGCTCGCGCTCGTCGAGTCCGACGTCGTGCTCGGCGGCATCGTCAACCTCTTCAGCCAGCTCGTCGCCGTCGAGGACGGCATCCACTACAACGAGGGCCTGTGCTTCCCGGCCGCCGCCCGCAAGAGCGCCGGCCAGTCCCCACCCACCGACGCCGAGCGCGAGGGCCCGATGTACCTCCCGCCGCAAGACCCCGACGACGTCGACCTGCCGCCGGTGCCCGCCTGCGTCGACATCGATCCGGCCGTGCCCGGCGAGAAGCCGGCGAGCCTGCGCAGCATCGCGGACACCCTGTTCGCGCCGTCGTGCGGGTTCTCGGCCTGCCACGGCGAGGCCGCGGCCGCCGGTCTGAACTTGCGCGCCGCCGACCTGCACGCCGAGCTGCTCGGCCATGCGGTCGCCGGCACGACGATGCCGCTGGTCAGCCCCGGTGACCCCGACAACAGCTGGCTGTATCGGACGCTGTCGCGCTGCGAGCCCGAGGACGGCGCGGGCCACAGCGGCCCGCACATGCCGCTCAACGCGCCGTTTTTGCTCGACCCGGCCCTGGTCAACAAGGTCCGCGGCTGGATCTCCGCGGGCGCGCACGACGACTGATCGGGATCGCCGACCGAGCCGCCGAGCCACCGAGCCACGCCTCGTGTCTTCGGCTCCCCGCGACGTGATTCGCATCACGGTTGCTGGATTGACAGAAACGCGCGCCTCCGTGAGCCTTTTCGCCCCTGCTCTGCCGCCGCGCGCCGACTCGGCGTGCGGCGGTCTTACTTCCCCACCCGACACGGAACGTTTGCATGATCACCTCGAATTATCCCGCTCTGCTCCCCGCCCTGCTCGCCGCCCTCGCTCTGGGCGCCTGCGCCAAGGGTGAAGAAGGCGACACCGACAGCGCGGGTCAGACGACCACCGCCACCGTCGCCACGACCGCGACCACGCAGGGTGAAGAAGGCACGAGCGGCGGGACCAGCCACGTCAGCCACGGCGGCACCGATTCGACCGCCGCTGCGACGACCGGCGGCATGACCAGCACCACCGCCGAGCCCACCACCGGCGGTGGCAGCGACCTCTGCGAGGCTTATTGCGACGGCATCAGCGTCAACTGCAGCGGCGTCCACACCCAGTACGGCAGCCCCGCGACCTGCATGGCGAGCTGCGCGGGCTTCTTGCCCGGCACCCCCGCGGACACCGGCGGCAACACCCTCGGCTGCCGCACCTACCACGCCGGCGCCGCGAAGGACATGCCGGAGGTTCACTGCACCCACGCCGGCCCCGGCGGCGGTGGGGCTTGCGGCGCCAACTGTGACGGTTTCTGCACGCTCGCCGCCCACGCCTGCCCCGAAGCGTGGGCCGACGAGGCCGCCTGTCAGACGGCCTGCGCCACCTTCGCGCCCGAGGAGAGCTACGACGCCACCGACGTGGGCGGCAACACCTTCGCCTGCCGCCTATATCACCTGACCGCCGCCGCCCTCGACCCGGCGACCCATTGCGCGCACATCAAGGGCGACTCGGTGCCCTGCAAATGATCACCCGCCATTGATCGTCGGGTCGGCGATCGATCCGCGACCACCAGCTCACCCGCGAGATAGGCCTCGCGCGGCGTGTCGAACCCCGCCGGCTCGTGCCCATCGTGCCGATCGTGCGACTCGTGCGACTCGTGGGCGATGTCCGGCGATGGCGACATGTTCGACGGCCGGATCCTGGCTCGCCTGTCGTCGCGTCAACATCATCTGCTCCTGCTCCTCGGCCTGCAGCTCGCAGTTGATGCCGAAGGCCGCGCTCGCGCCCTCGGCCGCCGCGACCACCGCGAACAGCAGGTCGCGCGACGCGTCCCCCGCCACGTACAGGCCATTGATGGACGTGCACTCACGGTCGCCGGTGCGCACCCCCTGTTTGTCGCTGACCGGCAGCTCGAGCTGCTGGGCGAGCGCCGAGCGCTGGCCCTGGCCGGCGAGCTTCAGGAACAGCGCCCGCCGGCGCACCGACGTGCCATCGGCGAGCTCGACCCGCTCGAGCACACCGCCCTGACCGATCAACCGCGTGACATGGGTATCGATCACACGGATACCGGCGGCCGTCAGCTTGTCGGCGTCCTCGGGTCCTGGCCAGCCGGCGCCGTCGGTGAATAGCACGACATCCGCGCTCCACGTGAGCAGGGACAGCGCCAGAGCCGCTCCACCGCCGCCGTGCACCCCGAGCGGCTGGCCCCGCAGCTCCCAGGCGTCGCAATATGGGCACACGAATACGCTGCGCCCGTAGAGCTCGTCGAGTCCGGGGATCTCCGGCAGGGCGTCGATCAGGCCGGTCGCCAGCAACAGCTTGCGAGCCTCGGCCTGGCCGCCGCCGCCGCCGAGCTGCACCCGGAAGCCGCGGTCCGTGCGCGTCGCGCTCGTGACCTCCGCCTCGAGGATCTTCACCGAATAGGGCGCGAGCTGCTCGCGCCCTATTCGACGCAGCTCCGCGGGCGAGATCCCGTCGCGGGACAAAAAACCGTGCACCGCCTGCGAGTGACCATTGCGATAACGGCCGCTGTCACACAGGAGCACCCGGCGGTTACATCGACCGAGCACCAGCGCCGCGCTGATGCCCGCGGGTCCGCCGCCCACGACGATCACGTCATACATGCCCGGTGTATGCCGTGACCCCGGCGACCGGCAAGCCCAACGCGCGAGTTCGCCCGGTATGCACGCCTCGCGCAGCCCGAGGTCCCGACCGCCCGTCCCGCGCCCACGGCGGCGCAAACGGCGTCCCCGCCCTCGCACGGGCCCGTCGTCGCTGCCGGCTCAGCAGTGGCACTTGCAGGCCGGGTGCGCGCCCGGGCCGTGCCCGGCGGTACTGGAGGAGGGGGTCGGTCTCGGTCCCGGTCGTGGACCCCTTCTCCGGTTCACCTCAAAATCTCAGCTCGGCAGACCGTTGAGGCGAGCCAGCAGCATCTCGCGCCACAGCAGCAGCGACCGCGGGATGCGCTCGCCGAACTGCGCGAAGAACTCCGCCTGCGACTCGAGCTCCGTACGCCACTCGCGGTAATCGACGCGGGTCGCCAGGTCGACGTCGTCCTCCGCGACCTGGATGCCGTGCAGATCGAGGTCGCCGACGCGGGGGACCCAGCCGATCACCGTCTCCATGGCGCCGACCCGGCCGCGCGCGCGGTCGACCACCCACTTGAGCACGCGCATGTTCTCGCCGAAGCCCGGCCACAGGAACCGGCCCTCGTGCTGGCGGAACCAGTTGACCATGAACACCTTGGGCGGCAGCACCAGCTTGTGCTGCATGCGCAGCCAGTGCTGGAAGTAATCGCCCATGTTGTAGCCGCAGAACGGCAGCATCGCCATCGGGTCGCGGCGGACCACGCCGACCTTGCCGGTCGCCGCCGCCGTCGTCTCCGAGCCGAGCGTCGCGCCGAGGTACACGCCGTGCCCCCAGTTGAAGGACTGCAGCACCAGCGGGATGGTGGTCGCCCGCCGCCCGCCGAAGATGATCGCCGAGATCGGCACGCCGCTCGGGTCGTCGGCGTACTTCGAGAGGCTCGGGTTGTTGCGCATCGGCGCGGTGAAGCGCGAGTTCGGGTGCGCCGCCTTCTCCTTCGACGCGGGCGTCCAGGGCTGGCCCTTCCAGTCGGTGAGCTGCTCCGGCGGCGGCCCGTCCATGCCCTCCCACCACACGTCGCCGTCCGGCGTCAGCGCGACGTTGGTGAAGATCGTGTCGCGCGCGACCGTGGCCATCGCCATCGGGTTCGACTTCATGCTCGTGCCCGGCGCGACCCCGAAGTAGCCGTTCTCCGGGTTGATCGCCCACAGCCGCCCGTCGCTGCCGACCCGCATCCACGCGATGTCGTCGCCGACCGTCCAGATCTTCCAGCCGTCGAAGCGCCTCGGCGGGATCATCATCGCGAAGTTGGTCTTGCCGCACGCGCTCGGGAACGCCGCCGCGACGTAGGTCGTCTCGCCCTCCGGCGACTCGACCCCGAGGATCAGCATGTGCTCGGCCAGCCAGCCCTCGTTGCGCCCGAGCGCGCTGCCGATGCGCAGCGCCAGGCACTTCTTGCCGAGCAGCACGTTGCCGCCGTAGCCGCTGCCGATCGACCAGATCGTGTTGTCCTGCGGGAAGTGGCAGATGAAGCGCCGCTCCGGGTTGCAGTCGAGCGTGCTGTGCAGGCCGCGGTTGAAGTCGTCGCTGCCGCCGAGCATGTCGAGCGCCGGCTTGCCCATGCGCGTCATGATCCGCATGTTGAGCGCGACGTACACGCTGTCCGTCAGCTCGACGCCGATCTTCGCCATCGGCGAGCCCAGCGGGCCCATCACGTAGGGCACCACGTACATGGTGCGCCCGGCCATCGCGCCCTCGAACAGCGCACCCAGCTTCTTGTAGGCCTCGGCCGGATCCATCCAGTTGTTGGTCGGACCCGCTTCCTCCTTCGTCGGCGCGCAGATGAAGGTCAGGTTCTCCATCCGCGCGACGTCGTTGGGGTTGCTGCGGTGATAGTAGCAGCCGGGGCGCTTGCTCTGATCGAGCTCGATGAGCACGCCCTCCTTCACCGCGAGCGCGGTCAGCCGCTCGCGCTCGGCCTCGCTGCCGTCGCACCAGACGATGCGCTCGGGCCGTGTCAGCGCGGCCATCTCTTGGACCCACTGCAGGAGGTGCTGGTTGTCAGTCGGAGGCTTGGGTGCGGGGACGGTCGACATGCGGGGCAACCTTAGCGCTGCTCGGCGCCCCGGACGCGACCGGGCCCCTCGCGGGACGCGACACAGCGCACGACTCGCCGCGCAGGCCGCTGCGCGCCAGCGCCAAACGCCGCCAATTCTCGCCCCTGGACGCCATTGGGGCCCCGGCGAACATGGGTCTGCTCACAAATTCCGCCGACCGCGAGACTCCGCCGCCCGCGACTACGCCGGCCGCGCCCACGAGCCGGCCCGCGCGATCGCCTCGTCGAAGGTCTCGCGGTGCTCGTGGATCCGGATCAGCACGGTCGTCATCACGAGGCGCGAGCGGGCGAGCATCGACCCGCCGCTGCGCACCTCACGCGTCCCGCTCGAGCGTCTCCTGCAAGCGCCGGCACGCGTAATGGGCCGACTCCCGCGCCCGCCGCTCGTGATCCATCAGCTCGCGGTCCTTCAGTGCCAGCGCCGCCGCGCTCCAGTGGGCCCGGCCCGCGCCGACCGGCAGATGCTCGACCTCGTTCAACAGCCCCGCGAGGCGCTCGAGGTCGCGGTCCCCGGCCAGCTCGGGCCCGGCGGCGGCGAGCCCCAGCAGCGCGTCCAGGCCGTCGAACAGCGGCACCCGCTCGCGCAGGATGTCCTCCAGGCACAGGCGCATGCGGACGGACAGCGAGGGCTCGGTCACCGGCCGAGGCTACCATACGCGCCCAAATGATGGAATGTTGGGATCATACAATCAAAGATCGAAGATACCGGTCGTCCGTTCATATCACCGCAGGATCACGGTCCTCCGTCTCGGGGTCTTCCGGCCCCAAGGCCGGCGTTCCATGGCCCTCACGACCCGGCGGAGATCTCTCCGCCCTGGCCCTGCCCTGGCCTGCAGCAGCGCGTCGCCGCGCGTCGCCCGGCATGTCAGCTTTGCCGCGAGCTTTACAAGATTCGCCGCCGGCTTCGAAGTTATGACAGTTCTGGGGAATTTTTGATGCCGGGGGAATCTGAGCTAACGGCGCCAGGATTCATAGCATCCCGGACGAGCTTGGCCGGCCAAACCGGCTCCTGAGGGCCACTGCCCGCCTGTTGACACTGGATCGACGGTGCAGCAATCTGTCGATACTGGATACGTCGCCGCCCGCCATGACGGGATGGCAGTGACCCGGATGCCGTGATCGAGGCTGCTCTCAGCCGCACGACCGCGCGCACGCCGATTCATGCCGACCATGACGTAACCCCCCACAAACTTCGAATTGAGGCCCTCGATGCTCCGCCAAACCCTGACCGCAGAATCGTCCCCGGCCTTCTCGCCCCGCCGCCCCGGCACCATGAACAGCGGCCATAGCACCCATATGGAGACCGGCACCGACCAGGGCTTCGTCGGTACGACCGAAGCGACGGGGTTTCTGACCCCCTACTTCAAGGACCTCTCGAGCGTCGAGGTGATGAGCCGGGAAGAGGAGCTGGCCGCTGCGGTCCAGATCGCCAACCTCCGCCAGACCTACTGGAAGTCGATCCTCAGCTATCCGCCCTTCATCGACGGCATCTGTGACCTCGCCCGCGAGGTGCTGCCGGCCGAGACCTGCCCCAACGAGGCCCTCGACGCGATGAAGCGGGCCTCCCGGGCGCTGCGCGACCGCGACCTGCTGGTCCATCAGAAGGCCTACGAGGCCGCCCGCGAGTGCCTGACCCTCGCCCTCGCCGAGGCCGACGTCGACGCCCTGGTGTCCGACCGCGTGCTCGCCGACCTCGGCAGCGTCGAGGCCGGCCAGAACGACGGCATCAGCATGAAGGTCAAGCTGCCGCGCAAGGGCTCGGCGCCGTTCCTCGCCTACGTGACCGCCGTGCGCGCCAATCAGCACTCGCTGTGGTCGGTCAAGCAGCAGTTCGTCAAGGCCAACCTGCGCCTGGTCGTCACCATCGCCCGCCGCTTCAACCACGGCCGCATGCCGCTGCAGGACCTGATCCAGGAGGGCAACATCGGCCTGCTCAAGGCCGTCGACCGCTTCGACCACCGCAAGGGCTTCCGCTTCTCGACCTACGGCACCTGGTGGATCCGTCACGCCATCAGCCGCTCGATCGCCGACAAGGCCCGCGCCGTGCGCCTGCCGGTCCACATGATCGACGCCTACAACAAGGTCTGTCGGGCCCGCCGCGACTTCGAGACCACCCACGGCCGTCGCCCCGACGACCAAGAGATCTCGACCGCCACCGGCGTCAGCATCGAGCGCCTCCAGCGCATGGCCTACTCGCTGGTCGAGAACCCGGTCAGCCTCGACCAGCCGCTCTCCGACGACTCGGGCCTGACCCTGCTCGACGCCGTCGAGGACACCCACACCGCCGAGCCCTCCGAGCTGCTCGACAACGACCTGATGGTCACCCAGCTGCGCGAGGTCCTGCTGGCCACCCTCTCGCCGATGGAGTGCGACATCGTCAAGAAGCGCATGGGCCTCGACGACGAGCAGGAGCTGACCCTCAAGGAGATCGGCGAGCGCTACTCGTTGTCCCGCGAGCGCATCCGCCAGCTCCAGGAGCAGGCCCTCGTCAAGCTCCGCGACGAGTTCAAGCGCCGCTCGCTCATCTGAATCATCGTAATCATCGCAATCATCTGAAGACCCACAGCCCGTCCACCCAGGCCGCGCCGGCGATCAAGTCGTTGGCGGGCCGCCCGGGGTAGCTGAAGGGCGTGAACGGGTCGTAGGGATCGGCGCGTAGAAGTCGAAGCAATAGCCGACGTCCTGCGGATATACGAAGCCGTCCCCGATCGAGATGTGATAGGCGTATAGCCCTTTGGGCATCTGCTCGGGGCACAGCGCCTGCACGTCGCCGAGGCGGCCCCAACCGGCGCGCACGGCGTAAGGGTCCGGCGGCGCGTTGGCACCGGCCCAGCTGTCGCCGCAGCACGGGCCAAGTTGTCACGCTGACCCGCGGTCACCCGTCTCTGCGTGGTGGTGTCGAGCACGTGGAAAAGCTGCTCGCGGACAGCACCATGATCTGCTGCTGCGGCGCCAGGGCGATCGCGGCCAGCACCGGCTCCTTGGGCGCGAACATCGCCGCGCGGTCGACCGCGGGCGAGCGCCCGGCTCGAAACCGGCGCCCACGAGCAGATGCGCGCCGGCTGGCGCCGCCGGGGTCCCGCTTGCCTGCAGGTAGCGACATCTCTGTGCGCCCGGCCGCAAAACCGCGTGTTCACGGGCCACAGCCACGCCGCTTCCGGCGCACTTTCTCGACTCCAGCTGCGCAGCCCGGTGTTTACCGGTGTTTACCGGTGTTTGGCGCCCTGAAACTCCGACCTCGCCCCTGCTGACCTGGACATCAGCGATCCGGCATGCACTGTAGTCCTCCAAGCGCTTTCAACGGAGGTCGCGACATGCAGCACACCGATTCCGCCACGTACCGCTTCGAGTTCCGCGGCACGCTGGAGATCCCCCACGTCGTCCTGTTGACCCACCGCAAGGGCTCCCTGCGCGACGCCCTGGCCCTGTGCGACGAGTACGCCTGTCAGATCCTCCTCCACGACGACTCTGGCATCCGTGGGTGGGTAAAACCCGACGGCAAGTACTCCCTGGCCTGAAGGCCCGCGCGCGAGGGCGTCCGCCCCGACGAGGCATTGACCGCGGCGCCCCCTCGAGGGCACCCTTGGCCCACCCGACGCCATGGTCGTACGAGCAAGCGATAACGGACCGGGCCGGCGGCCTCAGCGGTGGACCCTCCACTCGATCCCCATCGATGAGAGCGTCATCGCGTCCGCGCCCCTCG
Organism: Nannocystis sp.; assembly: GCF_013812955.1. GTDB lineage: Bacteria > Myxococcota_A > Polyangia > Nannocystales > Nannocystaceae > Nannocystis. The sequence goes on from NZ_JACCSO010000345.1 coordinate 10,675, forward strand.
CCCCCGAGCCCGGACCAGACCTCGAGGCCGAGGTCGGTGCGCGTGTGCTCGGTGGTCGCTACGTGCTGCTCGAGCTGCTGTCCCACGGCGACCTCGGCGGCGTGTATCTCGGCCGCGACCGGGTCCAGAACCGCAGCATCGAGGTCAAGCACCTGTCCCCCGGCGCCGCCGAAACGGCCGCCACCGTCAGTTACCTGCGTAGCCGCGCCCGCCGGATGTTCGGCATCCGCCACGCCAACGTCGCCTCGGTCTTCGACGAGAACCTCGACGAGGACGGCATCCCCTTCTTCGTCACCGAGCACATCGAGGGCCGCAACCTCCACCACATGCAGGGCGACGCCCGTCTGACCGGCGCCGCCGTCCAGGCGATCACCCTTCAGCTCGCCGAGGGTCTCGCTGCCCTGCACGGCCGCAGCGTCGTGCACGGCGCGGTCACTCCGGGCAACATCGTGTGGATCGAGGACGACACGCGGCCGGCGCAGGTCAAGCTGGTCGACCGCGAGGTCAGCCCCGGCCACGGCGACGCCGGCTATCGCAGCCCGGGCGCCCAGAGCTCGCCCCCCGACGAGGCCGGCGACCTCTACGCCCTCGGCGCCGTCGTCTACGAGCTGTGCACCGGCCGCCTGCCCTGGGGCGATCCCGACAGCGAGCCGCGCCTGCGCGGCGAGGACCTGCCGATCACCGTCACCGAGGCCTTCGAGGTGATCCTCCTCGATCTGCTCAAGCCCGATGCCGGCGCCCGAAGTGCCGGCGCCCGGGCCCTGTGCGAGCGACTGACCACCATCGTCGGCCCGCCGCCGCGCCCCGCCCAGCCCCGCGTCGAGCAGCCCGTCCCC
>NZ_JACCSO010000350.1 GCF_013812955.1 Nannocystis sp.
GAACTTCACCTTTCATAATTAATTACTTCGCGGACCGCAGTCGCCCGAGCAGGCTGTCGGGCGCCTCTGCGTGCCGTTTGAGGCCGGCGAGTCGCGCCTGCATGTCGCGCCGCAGCACGCGCCCGACCACCGGCTCCATCGCCCACGCCAGCAGCGCCGGCCGGCATCCGAAGTTGTAGCGAAACGTCACCCGCGTGGCCTGCGGCCCCAGCGCCTTGAACAGCCACGCGCCCGAGAACTGGCGAAACATCCGCGGCCCCGCGACCATCTTCATCGCCACCTGCTCGGGCCGCCGCAGCGTCAGATACTCGACCTCCATCGTCAGCCCGTTGTGCGCCCGCACCCAGACGCGCACCCCGACGGCGGCCTCGGTGGCCCCGTCACGAAATGCGAGCTCGCGCAGGAACGGGTCCCACGTCAGGCGCAGCCCGTAGTCCTGCGCGAGGTCGAAGAGCGGCAAGATGGGCGCTTCGATGTCGAGGGCAGCCTGGATCGTCGGCACCCGCCCAGCTTCGCTCGATTCTCCGCGCGAGTCACTGCGGCGCCGCGTCGCGGCGGCCTCCCCGGCCAGGAAGTCGAGAGGACGTTACCGCTCGCAGCGCCACCCTCAAGTGCGCGTCAGTCGGCCAAGACGCGAGAAGCTGGTGATCGCCGATCATATCATCCCCTGGAGCGAAGATGTCCGTAATCGCCTGGATCCGCATAATGGGCCGTGCCTCTCTGCGCTGCACGACAGGGCCTTCGACCAGGGGCTGATCACGATCATGCCCGACTTTCGCGTCCGCGTTTCCCCAAAAATCAAGGCTTATGATCGATCATCGCGGCATCCGCGGCGTCGCGCTGTTGGGGGCTTGAGGCCGGGGCGCGCTTGCGGCCCGCATCTCACCGGCCAGCGGCTCGCAGCTGCGCGATGGGAGCGCAAGTGCGCAATGTCAGGCGTTTTTCCCAGCTCAATTTGGACCTCGCTGTGCTGCCACGGCGTCGGGAGTAGGTAAAGGACGTGCAAGTCGTACCCGATCTCGGTGGTCGCGGTGTCGATTGCACGGCGTCCAAGTCTGGTACGCTGAGGAGTCAGAGCCGGGAGGGGACGATGGCGATCTCAATGTCGAAGCGGAACTTGGTGATCCTCGGGGTCGCGGCAGCGACGGTGCTCGGTGCTTGCGACGACGCGTTGGTCCAGCCGGAGGTCGGCGAGGTCACGCAGCGGAGCACCCAGACCAACGGGCTGCTGCTGAACGGGATGCTGCTGAACGGGCTGCTGCTGAACGGGTTGCTGCTGAACGGTCCGGACGCGCCGACCGACTATATTGTGCTCACGGAGTTCGCGGGCAAGCTCAAGCTGGTGACCGAGAGTTGGCTGGTCGGCAGCGAGTGGCGTGCCAAGACGGATGCGGGTGACACGTGGTCGGGGACCGAGCTCGACAAGGCCCATCTGGTGTTCGAGGTCCGCGAGAACGGGGTGGTCTCGGAGCGTCGGGTCAAGATCCGGGGCGTCAGGCAGCCCGCTCCCGGGTCCGACGTCTGGTCCTACGACCTCGACATCAAGCTCGGCGGCGCGTGGCAGCCGCTCTGCCTCGACAACGTCGGCGACCCGACCGACGCGATCTTGCTGGCGAACGCCTGGGAGCCGTCGGGGGAGCGGCTGGCGTCGACGCCGGCCAGCGTCATGACCTTCGCCTGTCGCGGCGCTGCGCTGGCGAAGTGTGTCGAGTTCGGCTACCGGCCGTGGGCGAGCGTCGGCGGCGTGTCGCTCAGCGATGCGCATCAGGCGTGTACACGCATGCTGCGCGCCGACTACTGCGGTGATGGGGTCGCGCACACCACCAACGGCACGCCGGTCCACGTGCTCGATCAGCTCGGGATCCAGAACGTGGACCCGAACTCCCAGTACGTCGTCGAGGCGGAGTGGGGCCCGAACGGCGCGGTCTGCCTCAATGCCGCGAATCGGAGGCACTCCGAGCTGACCTTCGATTGCACCCTGCCGAGCTGCGGGCCGAGCTTCGCTTCCGGAGGGCTGATCCAGAGTGGCAAGGTCGTCCCGGGGCCCTAGAATGGCTGCTTGATGGACGCCAGCCCAGACCCCGCCACAATCGGGCCCTTCGTCGTGCTGCGCAAGCTCGGCGAGGGGGCGATGGGGGTCGTATATGCCGGTTATGACGTCGGCCTCGATCGTAAGGTCGCGCTGAAGCTGGTCCGTCGCCAGCTGCTCCACAAGGCGAGGGTCCGCGAGCGCATGATCCGCGAGGCGCAGGCGATGGCCCGCCTCTCCAATCCTCACGTCGTTCAGGTCTATCAGGTCGGGGAGCACGAGAACGGCATCTATGTAGCGATGGAGTACGTGGAGGGGCAGACGCTCGGCGCGTGGCTCAAGGCCGAGCGACGGCCGTGGCCGCTGGTCTTGCGGACGATCTGCGACGCGGGGCGCGGGCTGGCGGCGGCCCACGCGGCGGGGCTGGTGCACCGTGACTTCAAGCCGGACAATGTACTCATCGATACCCAGGGGCGGGCGAGGGTGCTCGACTTCGGCCTCGTGCTGACGGCGGGGGCCGAGCCGGGCGGCCTGGAGCCGCCGGAGCGGTCCTTCGACGGGCTGCCGGCGGACGCGGTGAGCCTCGAGCTGTCGACCAACGCGGTCAACATCGACAGCTCGAACGGGCTGTGGTCGGTGCGGCTGACGCAGCTGGGCAATGTGATGGGGACGCCGATCTATATGTCCCCGGAGCAGCACTTCGGACAGCAGGCGGGGCCGGCGGCCGATCAGTTCAGCTTCAGCATCACGCTGTTCGAGGCGCTCTATGGCATCCGTCCGTTCGACGCGGACACCTGGGAGGGCCTGCGCGTGCAGATCCGGGCGGGCGTGGTGCCGCAGCCGCCTCCGCTCGACTCGCCGGTGCCGCGGCGGGTGTTTCGGGTGCTCGAGCGCGGGCTGTCGACGGAGGTCGGGAGGCGCTGGCCGAGCCTCGATGCGATGATCGCGGCGCTGGAGCACGACCCGTGGCGGGTGCGGCTGCGGGCCGCGGCGATGGTGAGCGTGATCGCGGTGGCGTCGACGGCGAGCTATGTGGTCGCAATGTCGCAGCTCGATGGCGGCCGCTGCGAGGCGAATACGCAGCAGCTCGTGGGGGTCTGGGACCCCGCGCGCGAGGCGGCGGTGTCCACGGCGTTCGCCGCGACGCACGCGTCGTTCGCCCCCGACGCGTTGAATCGGGTGAAGAGCCGGCTCGATGCATACGCCCAGGTGCTGCTGAATGAGCGCCAGGCGGCGTGTGAGGCCCACGAATCGGGGGCCCAGACCAGCAGGCTGTTGGACCTGAGGAGCGCCTGCCTCAGCCGCCGGACGGCGCACCTCGCCGCGCTCGTCGATGTGCTCGCCGAGGCCGACACCTCGGTCGTCGAGAACGCGGTCCAGGCGGTCGCGGCGCTGCCCGGGGTGGCCGCATGCAGCGACGAGGAGGCCCTGCAGCTCGTCCCTGCCCCCGACGATCCGGAGGTGGCCGCGCGGGTCGAGCAGATCCGTGGCCAGCTCGCGCGGGCGTCGGCGCTCGAGACCACCGGCAAGTATGAAGATGCGCTGCAGCTCGCCACGCGGGCCCGGGGCTACGCGGACGCGCTGGGTTATGGTCCGCTCATCGCGGAGGCGGCGCTGTCCGAGGGGCACGTATTGATGAGCGTGGGTCGGCCCAACGAGGCGGATGCCGCGTTGACCCGCGCGGTGCAGGTCGGGATCGCGCACGACCTTCATGCGGTCGCCGCGGAGGCGGCGGCGATCCGGATCTACATCGTCGGCGAGATGCTCGGCGAGCGCAGCGCGGCGCTCGCGGCCGAACCCTTCGCCGCGGCGCTGGTCGACCGTGCTGGCGGCGACCCGCGGCTGTTCGCGCTCTTGCGCAATAACCTCGGCGTGGTGCATCACCGGCTGAAGAACCATGAGAAGGCGAAGAGCTACTACGAGCGCTCGATCGCGGCGCTGCGCGAGCGCTCCGGTCCGCTGGACCCGCTGATCGCCGCGACCCAAAATAACCTCGCCAATATGCTCATGGACCAGGCGAACCTCGACGAGGCGAAGCTGCGATTTAGCGAATCGATCGAGCTGTTCTCGAGCATGCTCGGGGATAATCATCCGCTCGTATCTCACCCGCTGGCCGGGCTCGCCGACGTCGAACTCCGCCAGGATCGGCATGTCGAGGCGCTACCGGACTACCGGCGCGCGCTCGCCATCATGGAAGGCTCCTACGGGGCCAATCACCAGTTTCTCCTGTACGTGCTGCCAGGGCTCGGCCGGGCCAATGTCCTGGCCGGGCGCAGCGAGGAGGCGGCGCAGCACTTCGCGCGGGCCGTGGCGATCGCCGAGAAGCACGCGGTCCGGAGCCGTGAAGCGGCGCTGGCCCTGGAAGGCCTCGCGGAGCTCGCAGGCGCGAAGGACCAGGCGCGTGGGCTCTACGCGCGGGCGGCGGAGATGTTCGACGAGTCGGTCGGGGTCGACAGCGAGGAGGGCGCGCGGACGGCGTTGCGCGCCAGGGAGCTGGCGGCCGAGCTCAAGGACGGCGACGCGGCGCCGTGAGCCGGGGCCTGGTTCATCCAGCGGGTTGGTGGGGCCGTGGCGGTCCGTGCAGGAGCGATTCTGAGCGGATCGGCCGGCGATATTCGCCCGCCGCGTAGCCGGCGCCTGGCGTCTCCGCGCGATCAGGAACCTCCGATTCGTGGCCCCGGGGCGGGCACCGAGGACGCTTGGTGGCCTCGAGCAGCGGCGCTTCCTGCGGGCGACCGGACCCCCGGACACCCGGACACCTGTCACGGACATCTTTGCGGCTGACCACACGAAAGCCGGCGGCGCGAGGCTGCTGGCTCGCGCAAGTTGACCGGCAACCGCGTGAGAATCTGATGCAGTACCACGACCCGCAGATGCAGAACCTCGAGAGCACACTCACCCTCGACGCGACACCGCGCGACGATGACGACGCGCGCGAGCAACCGCAAGACCGCTTCGTGGCCAGCATCCGCGACCTGCCATCGGACCAGTCCACCGGGGGCGCCCGCAAGTACTACGAGTTCTGAGCCGCGCACGACGGGCGCGAGCTGCAGCGCCCGTGGTGGCCCGCGCCTAGCTCTTGACCGCGAAGAACTCGTCGACGTCGACGTACCTGACCCCGAGCGAGCGCGCGAAGTCGCGGTCGCTGTCCATGTCGCCGACCATGATCAGGTGCTCCCGCGCGAGTCGGTGGCGCTGGATCAGCGCGACGCCGAGCCCGGGCAATGGTTTGCGGCAGAAGCACCCGACCGGGAACGCGGGGTGCGGACAATAGGCGATCTCGGTGACCGGCAGGCCGAGCAGCTCGACCGTGCGGGCGAAGGCGGCCTCGGCGTCGGCCTTGCTCAGCGTGCCCGAAGCGACGCCGCTCTGGTTGGAGACCAGGAACAGCTGATATCCCTCGTCGACGAAGCGCTGCAGTCGCTCGCGTCGACCGGGCAGGAGCTCGACGTCCTCGGGGCTGCGCGGGAAGATCTCGCCGGAGATGGTCTTGCGCAGGGTGCCGTCGACGTCGAGCAGCACGCCCTTGCCGGTAAATTGCGGCAGGGCGCGGCGCACGAACGGGACCTCCTCGACCACCGAGAAGCCCTCGTCCACGTGGGGCGCCTCGAAGCTGGCCGCCCAGCGCGCCATCGCGGCCGGCGGGGGCAAGTTCGGATCGTCCTTGGCCAGCTCCTTCAGCTCCTCCGGCCCGAGCAGCCGGTCATATCGCTCGAGGATCCGGAGCACCACGTTGGCGTAGGCCTCGTCGATCGGGGTGGCGAGGAAGCGACAGCGCACCGGCACGCCGTGCGCGTGCGCCATCCGGATCAGCGGATAACGCGAGACGCGGGTCGCGTAGGTGTTGTCGAGGATGACGCGCCGCTGCCCCGATGCGAGCAGCTCGCCGAGCTTCGGGATCAGGTCGTCGAGCTCACCACCGAGCATGTCGCGGTTCAGCCGCGCATAGCCGCGTTCGAGGTAACGGGCGACCTCGGACGACTTGCCGGCCCCCTGGATCCCCATCATCACGACCACCTCGGGCTCGTCCCCGGGACCCTCACCCGCGACGAGCCCGCGCAGACCGGCCGGCGTCACCGGCGGAGCCGTCGCGGCCAGCGCCTCGGCGACCGGGGCGAACGAGATCTTCGTGGCCAGGTCGGTACGGTCGCGCTCGTCGAACGGGACCTTGAGCGCGCGTAGACTGGCCTCCACGCTGGTCCGCCGGGTCGCTCCGAACAGCGGGATCACCGGCGGGCCGAGGTCGAGCAGGGCCGCGAGAGCCGCCTCGTGGGGCGTGATGGCGTGGCGCGCCGCGATCGGCTTGACCGCCCGATTCTTGAGGAGATTGCCGACCTTGGCGTGACCGCCGAGTGGTCGGTGGGCGAGGAACGGCACGCGCATCTGCCGGGCCAGCGCGACCAGACCGGCGGCGCCGCTGCTGCGATCGATGACGCTCAGCTCGTTCTGGATCGCCTGCACCACAAAGTGCCGCTCGGCCTGACGCACCTCGGCGATCGAGGTGTTGCACAGCCCGAGGTGCTCGATCTTCCCCTGCTTCTGCAGCTCGGCGAGCGCCCCGAGGCTCTCCTCGAGCGGGGTCTTCGGGTCGTTCGCGTGCAGCAGGAGCATGAAGATGCGCTCCACGCCGAGGGCGGTCAGGCTGCCCTCGACCATCTTGCGCAGGTGCTCGCGGCGGCCGTTGGGGACCCAGCGGCCCTTCGGGCGCGCGAGCCCGGCCTTGGTGATCACGCGCACCGCGTCGCGCGGACCGTCCCACTCCGCGAGCGCCTTGCGGACCAGGCGCTCGCCGTAATGCATGTCACGGTCGTCGAGCGCGTACGAATCCGCGGTGTCGAGGATGCGGACCCCCTGATCGAGCGCGAAGCGGATCACATCGATCGCGTCCGCCTCGGAGGGACGACCCTCGGTCGAGAGTCGAAGCAGACCGAGCCCGAGCGGGAGCTCGAGCTTGCCGAGGACACCATAGTCGGAGGAGGTCGTGGTCACGGGCCCCGAGGTAGCCATATTCGCGCGTCCGATGCAACGCCCATTCACGGCCGCGTGTCGCCTCATGCTGGCGAGAGGTGCCGCGTCAGCAGCCCCTCGACGCCGGCGCCGCGGACGAAGTCGCGGCACATCGCCTTGACCTCGCCGGCGGTGAATGCGAACACGCCGCGGGTGGCGAGCGTCCGGACCCGCCGCCGCTCTCGCCACGAGAGCTGGCCGTCGAGCACGAAGCCGAGCACGATCAGCAGCACGGCCACCCGGCGCAGCCGCTCGGACGCGCCGGCCAGGCGGGCGAGGTAATCGTCGAGTGAACCCTTACGTGGGTCGACGGCGATCCCATAACGTCCGAGCAGCGCCCTGGTCAGCGTGTAGTGGTTGCGGTGGAAGTCGCGCTTGCTGACGGCGATGAAGCGCAGGGTGTCGTAGAGCAGCGCCTTGTCGGCGGGATCCGGGACCAGGTCGTCGGGCAGCCGCACGCACAGCTCCTCGATCAGCTTCTGTCCCATGATGATCACCTTCGCCTCGTGCAGCACCGAATGTGTGCTCCAGGCGTTGATCGCCATGTAGATCGGCATGCCGACGAAATCCAGCACCTCGCGGACGGCGAAGCGACCGAGCAGGCGCTGGACCGCGTAGCGCAGCAGCTTGCTGCCGAGCCAGCCCTTGAGGCGCAGCAGCAGGTTGAGCGCGAACAGCAGCCCCTTGCTCATGCCCAGGTAGGGGTCGATCCCGTACTCGAGCAGCCCGCGGTGCTTGTTCTCGAGGCCGATGTCCAGCAGCGTGCCCGCCACCTCCGCCTTGTTGTGGGGCCGCAGCAGCCCGGCCGCCGCCGCGATCTGGTGCACGCCCCACACGTTGAGCAGCACCAGCACGTAGATCTCGAGCACCATCAGCAGCAGACCCCACAGGGTCTCCGCCCACGGGAGCGCGAACTCGCTGCCGCGAAACGTGATCGTCGTCGACGGGAACAGCTCCGGCGCCGCGTAGACCGGGAGGAAGTAGGCGGCGAAGCCCACCACGCTCAGCCCCGCGGCGGCCGTCACCGCCAGGCGGTGGGTCCGCTGGACCGCGCGCAGCTCCACAGCGCTGAGCAGGTGGAGCTGGCCGTCCGTGAGCGCCACGGGCACCGGCAGGCGATCGAAGAATCGACGAAAGAGCGCGCTCATGGGCCGGGCCGGATGCTCGCCCGCGGACGCCCGGTTTGCAAGCATCTGGCCCGGCTCATTCGCAGACTGTCCACCCCCTGGCGACTCGGCGTCATGTCACTTTCTCACCTCCGAGGCCTCCAGCGGGGCCGCCGCGATCTGATACTCTGGCGACATGAGGCCGCTGCTTACTAATCTCTGTCTATTGTCGCTGGTCGCCGCTTGTGGGGGCACCGGCGGCGAGAATGATGAAGGATCGACCGGCGAACAAACCACCGGTAAACAGACCACCGGCGAGCAGACCACGGGCGAGCCCACCACGGGCGAGTCGACCACGGGCGAGCCCACCACCGGCGAGAGCACCGGAGACGGGCCGCCCCCCGAGCCCGAGGTCATCAATGTGATGGAGAACATCGTGTTCTACGACGGCTACGCGGGGACCGTCGACGAGCCGGTCCCGGAGGGCGTGGTGCGCCACAGCAACGCGCTGCACGCGATCAAGCTGACAGAGGCGCAATTGGCGAAGATCCAGAACACGCTGGAGATCGGGGTGGTCGTCGGGGCCCTGTGCGACAACTACGACCGGATCGGCTCGGTCCATCTGGCGCTGGTCCCAAAAGGCGCAGCGACGTACCTCCCCGCGGAGGTGCAGCGGATGGAGCTGGCCCGGTTCATCACGCCGTTCATGAACATGAACAAGTCGCCCATGACGGTCCCCTACCAATACGACGCCAACAACGTCGTGCCGATCCTGAAGGACGAGGCCCTGCGCGCCGAGTATGATATGTGGTTCGAGCTGGCCATCTTTGGTGTGCCCTACGCCGCGCAGACCGAGGTGGCAGGCTGCGCCGGCCGCATCGACACCCAGCTCGGCTCGCTGCTGCTCTACACCGATAGCAAGCAGGAGCCCCTGGACTTCAACGTCTTGCTGCCGCTGGCGATCGGGCAGAGCTTCAACAACTACGCCGAGGGCGCCAGCGACATGCTGGGGATCACCAGGAAGACGCTCGAGTTCGAGCTGAAGGCAGACACCGCCAACGCCCAGCTGGTGCTGATCACGTCGAACCACGGCGCGAACGCGGGGGGCGAGGAGTACATTCGCCGCGACCACTTCGTGGGCGTCGATGACGCCCTCGTGCTGAAGTACAAGCCGGGGCGCGATTCATGCGAGCCGTTTCGTAAGTACAATACGCAGGGCAACGGCATCTACGGGCAGTCCCCGAAGTCGGACGCGGAGTGGCAGTCATTCAGCAACTGGTGCCCGGGTGATGTGATCGACACGCGCATCATTGAGCTGGGCCCCGTCAGCGCCGGCGTGCATGAGTTCGTGATCGAGGTTCCGGACGCGAAATTCGCCGAGGGTCAAGGGGACTTCCCCTTCTCCCTGTATCTCCAGGCGCAGTAGCCGATCCGGCTCACCGGCCAGGGGCGTCGGCGACGTCACCTTTGGGTGACTGGGCATTGAGACCAGCCGAGCCCGGGGTGCGCGCTCCCGATGCATCGGCGGGCGCGATTATATCAACAACACCCCCGGCTCGTTTCGGGTTGCCCCCGTCCCCACTTGCTGTGGTAGGGTGCCCCGGATAAGCAGGGGGGTACTGATGGCTACTTTGAATCGTCGTCTCGTCAATGGTTTTGGTTGCACTCTGGTCACCGCTTCGGTCACGATGGTCGGCTTGCTCGGGGGCTGCGGCTCCGACACGAGCAGCACCGAATCGTCCGCCGGCGCCACGACCACGTCGTCGGGCGCATCCACCGGCAATGCGACCAACGGCCAGGCGACGACCACGGCCGCGAGCGAGGTCGATCCGACCACCGGCGGGGGCAATAGCGCCAGTGACGGCAGCTCCAGCACCGCGCCAGGTACCACCGGCCCCGACCCGGGCACGACGACCACCGGGGAGCCCGGCACGACGACCACCGGCGGCACCGGCACCGGGCCCGGCCCGGGCTGCGGCAACGGGGTCCTCGACGCCGACGAGCAGTGTGATGATGGCGCCGCCAACGCCGATAACGCCGCCTGTACCACCTCGTGCCTGAGCAACGTGTGCGGCGACGGCAAGCTGTTCGACACCGGCGAGGGCGCCGAGGAGTGTGACGACGGCGCCGCGAACGGCCCCGGCAAGGCCTGCAATGCCGAGTGCAAGCCGAACATCTGCGGCGACGGCGACCCCGGCCCGGGTGAGGAGTGCGACGACGGCAATGCGATCGACAGCGACGCCTGCCTGACCGGCTGCAAGGCCGCCTTCTGCGGCGACGGCATCCTCGGGCCGGGCGAGGCCTGCGACGACGGTAACCCGGTCGACGACGACGACTGCACCAATACGTGCGTCATCGGCCTGCCGGGCTCCTGCCGCCCCTCGGAGATCTTCGGCGCCTCTGGCGGCTTCCCGGCCTTCACCGACCCGGCGTACAAGAACTTCCTCGACAAGAAGATCGCGGTGATGACCTCGAACTCGCAGCAGGACGGCTGGGTCCTGCACGTCATCGACATCTCCGGCGCTCCGCCGCCCCCGAACCTCAATTACAACGCGCCGAAGTACCACAACCCGGCGTGGCAGCAGGCCACCATCGGCAAGGTCTTCGGCCTCACCCTCGACTCGGCCGGTAACATCTACGTCGCCCCGACGACCGTCTACGGCGGCAACGCGAGCCCCGCGACGATCAAGAAGATCGACAGCAAGACCGGCCTCGTCTCCAACTTCGCGACCCTGCCGAACAACGGGCCGGCCTTCGGCAACCTCAACTACGACTGCGTGAGCGAGACCATCTACGTCAGCAACCACGAGGACGGTCGCATCTACCAGGTCGACATGGGCGGGCAGATCGTCAGCACCTACCGTCATTCCGACAAGAACGTGACGATGGGGGCAGCCAAGGACGTCGGTGAGCCCAACGGCGTGTTTATCCCGCTCGGCCAGCGCGTGTGGGCCGTCCAGTCGCACGCCGGGCGCCTGTACTACAGCGTCTGGACTGAGGACACCGGCCGCAAGCACGCGGTGGACAGCAACTCGATCTGGTCCGTCGGCTACAAGGACGAGAGCGGCGTGGTCGACCCGGCCACCGCCAAGCTCGAGTTCCTGCTGCCCGCGTACAACAACCAGAACTACTCGAACCCGGTCTCGGACATCAGCTTCGCGGCCACCGGCTGGATGCTGATCTCGCAGCGCTCGATGAACGGCGACATCCAGACGACCGCGCACCAGTCGACCACCTACGAGTATCAGTACATGAACGGCGTGTGGGTCCTGAAGGGCACCACCTACCTCGTCGGTGAGCTGGTGGGCAGCGCCGCCGGCGGCGTCGACCACGACTTCGAGGAGAAAGGCTACGTGTGGATGACCGGCGACGCGCTCGACTTCTACACGCCGAACGTGGTCTACGGCCTCCAGGGCACGCCGCACGGCGGCGGTGACATCACGAACAGCACGCTCATCGACCTCGACGGCGAGATCACCCAGCAGGACAAGACCGCGATGGGCGACGTCGAGCTCCCGATCCCCGGCGACGTGCCGCCGGTCCCCGAGCCGCAGTGAAGCGACGGCGGGACGAGCCCGCCATCGGTACGGAGCCAGGGCCGCGAATCGCGAGCCCTGCGCGGTCACCAAAAAACCTGCCCGCAGCCCGCATGCACGGCGCTGCGGGTGGCGCCGTTCAACGGCTCAGCGCCGGCGCGGCGACTGGCCGGTCAGGCGCGTATAGGCCTGATATCCGAGCCAGCGCAGCGGCTCCGGGGGGATCCACAGCAGCCGCTTTTGATAGAAGGGTAGGCCCCGCCACGGCTCGTGATCGTCGCTGTAGAGGTCACGCAGCACCTTGCCCGCGAGCGCGCCGAGGGCCAGGCCATGGCCGCTGTAGCCGAGCGCGTAATACACGTTGCGGTGCGGGCCGATCACGCCCATCGAGCAGACCCGGTCGAATGTGAGCCCCAGCGTGCCGGTCCAGCGGTGGGTGACGGGCGTGTCGGCGAGGCCGGGGAAGTAGCCGCGCATGCACCGTTCGACGGCGTCGTGATGGGCCGCGGCGCGGGCTTCGGAGCGGGCATACACGGGTGAGCCGCCGAACTGATACGTGTATGCGGCGTTGCTGCCCCCGCCGAACAGCATGCGGCGATCGTGGGTGCGGGCGCCGTAGGCGATGCGGTCGAGGTCGTCGGCGAAGCCGGCAAAATCGCCGAGGCCCAGGTCGCCCCACTGCGTGTCGCTGATCGGCGCGGTGGCGACGACGTGCGAGTGCAGCGGAAGGATCCCGCCGCGAAAAAACCCGAGCCGCGGCGTGTAGCCGTTGGTCGCCAGCACCACCGCGGCCGCTCGCAGCGAGCCCTCCGGCGTGGTGAGGGTCAGGGTCTCGCCCTCCTCGATGCGCAGCACCGGCGTCTGCTCGTAAATCGCCACGCCGCGCGCGAGCAGCTCGGGCCGCAGCCCGCGCAGCAGCGCGGCACAGTTGACCCGCGCCGCGCTCGGATCGAGCACAGCGCCCCATGCGCCCGGCATGCCCACCGCGCTCGCCGGCAACCAGCGCATCGGCAGACCCCAGCTGCGCCAGGTCTGCACGCGGATCTGCGCCGACGCGGCGGAGTCCGCGGTGGTATGGATCTCCAGGCACCCGCGGCGGGAAAAACCACAGTCGATCGCCGAGCGCGCGGCGAGGGCCTCGACAATGTCGATACCCGCGCTTGTGGCCGCGAACACCCGCCGGGCGAGCGCGTCGTCGCGCGGCTCGACGCCGTTGATTCCGTTCAACACCTGGCCGCCGCTGCGGCCGCTGGCGCCATTGGCGAGGGCCCTGGCCTCGAGCAAGACCACGCGGCGGTCGGGATAGCGCTCGCTGAGGTGCCAGGCCGTGGAAACTCCGGTGATGCCGCCGCCGACCACGACGACGTCCGCGGTCTGGTCGCCGCGCAGCGGCGGTAGCGGTGTGTAGGGCGGGAGCCCGGACAGCCAGGCGGAGTGGTTGTCGTCGAAGGATTCGGGTCGCATGCGCCCCTCGGTGGTACGACGTTAGCCCGCGCGCTGTGCGGCGGCCGCGGGCGAAGCGTGACATTGACACTTTACACCACCATCGCGTGCTAAGCATCCTGTGAGACGAAAGCTCCGCATGCCTCTTGGAAGTCGTGTCCGCCTGTGCCTGAAGGACCTGTACCAGCAGGACATCGTCGAGATGATCGAGCGCGAGACGCGGCGCTACGAGATCGAGTCGATCGAGCACCCCGACCATCCTGACTTCGAGCGCGCCTACCAGATCTTGTGGGACGCGTTCGGCCCGCAGGGCGAGATGGAGCCCGAGCACGCGATCCGCGGCTTCCTGCTCGACAACTCCTACGAGCCGCTGCCCTCGGGCACCTTCATCCGCTACTTCCTGCTGGTCGCCAAGGACGGCGAGGGCAACCTGCGCGGCGTGCGTGACGGCTCGGTCATCTACAATCCGGCGTGGGCGCCCGACCTGTGCACGGTCTACCTCGGGCACATCTTCTTGCTGCCGCATACGCGCGGGACGGTGTTGACATACTGGCTGCGCATCGCGCCGGTGGAGCTGGCCGTCGAATATCTCGCGCAGCTGCAGGAGCGCGGGCTGATCGAGCTGCCGCTGCCCGATCAGCCCGGCAAGTACTTCGGCGTGCAGCTCAACCTCGCGGCGGAGGTCGAGTTCTTCTCGCCCGAGGACCGCCTGTCGCTGCAGCGGATCCTGTTTTATGGCCGCGGTGGGTTCGACGTCGTCGATCCGCGGCACTTCCCGTACCAGCAGCCCGACTTCCACGGCCCGGAGGTCATCGCCCAGGTCGGCAACCGACCGGTGCCGTTCATGCTGCTGCTGCGCCGCATGGGCCGCGAGCGGCAGGCCCGGCTGCCGATCGAGGAGGCGAGCACCACCATGCGGCTCCTCTATGACGAGTTCGCGTACTTTTGCACGCCCGACTTCCTGCAGAACAGCCTCGACATCGTCCAGACCCGGCTCGCCGAGCGGCGCGCGCAAGGCCGACCCGACGTGGCGCTCTTGCCCCTCCCGACCGGGCCGGCCAACCTCCAGCGCCTGAAGCGGCTATTTCGCTACGATAACCTCCGGCGCTACTATCCCGCGGCCGTCGGCTTTGAGGCGTACTCCGAGCGCATCCGCCTGTTGTTGGCCGAAAATCCGCGCTGGTTCGACGACCAGGTCGCGGCGCTCGGCGCCCTGCTGGCGAAGACCCCGCACTATGTGTACAGCTCCCGTAACAACGGACCGACGACAAAATAGGGCCCCACGATGACGACCCGCAGCATCCAGCTCCACACCGAGATCCCTGGTCCACGCAGCCGCGAGATCGTCGCCCGTCGCGCGGCGGCGATGCCGTCCGGCGCCGCCGTGCTGACGCCGATCGCGGTCGCCTCGGCGCACGGCGCCATCGTCACCGACGTCGACGGCAACAACTTCCTCGACTTCGCCGGCGGCATCGGTGCGCTCGCGGTCGGCCACACCCCCGAGGCGGTGGTGCGGGCCGTGCAAGCCCAGGCCGGCGACCTGCTGCACATCTGCGCGATCGTTGCCAGCCACGAGCCCGCGATCGCGGTCGCGGAGCGCCTCAACGCGCTCGCGCCCGGCGACCTCCCGCGCCGCACCGCGCTGATGAACAGCGGCGCCGAGGCCGTCGAGACCGCGGTGCATATCTGCCGCAGCTTCACCCGGCGGCAGGGCATCGTGGTGTTCGACGGCGCCTATCATGGACGCACCAACCTGACGATGGCGATGACCTCGAAGTTCGCGCTGTTCAAGAAGGGCTTCGGCCCGTTCGCGCCGGAGGTCTATCGCCTGCCGTTCCCCAACACCTACCGCCGCCCCGCCGAGCTGTCGGAGGACGCGTGGGTGGACTGGCACATCGCGCAGCTCGAGCACAGCTTCACGGCGATCGTCGATCCCTCGCACGTCGCGGCGGTGTTCATCGAACCGGTGCTCGGTGAGGGCGGGTTTCACCCGGCGCCCGCGCGCTGGCTGCAGCAGCTGCGCGCGCTGTGCGACCAGCACGGGATGCTGCTCGTGGCCGACGAGATCCAGTGCGGCATGGGTCGCACCGGCAAGCTGTGGGCGGTCGAGCACGCGGGGTTGGTGCCGGACCTGCTGCTGACCGCGAAGTCGCTGGCGGGCGGCCTGCCGCTCTCCGCGGTGGTCGGCCGCGCCGACGTGATGCAGGCGCCTCACCCGGGCGGGCTCGGCGGGACCTACTCGGGCAATCCGCTGTCCTGCGTCGCCGCGCTCGCGGCGATGGAGATCATCCGCGCGCCGGCGTTCCTGCGCCGCGCGACCGAGCTCGGCGAGCGCCTGCGCGCCCGGCTGCTGGCGATCCAGGCGCGACACCCCGGCTGGGTCGGCGATGTGCGCGGGCTCGGCTCGATGCTCGCGCTCGAGCTCGTGCGCGACCCGACCAGCAGGATGCCGTGGGTCGAGGCCACCCAGGCCGTCAACGCGGAGACCCTGCAGCGCGGGCTCATCACCATCCGCTGCGGCCTGCATTCAAACTGCGTGCGCTTCCTGCCGCCGCTCGACCTGCCCGATGAGCAGCTCGACGAGGCGATGGACGCGCTGGATCTGGCGATGGACGCGGTCGCCGTGAAGCTCATGCCGGCCGGTGCGGCATGACGCGCGAGCTGCAGATCGTCAACGGCAGCGAGGTCACCTCGGTCACCGGTCGCTGGCGGCCGGTGGTCGACCCCGCGACCGGCGAGGCGGTCGCGGAGGTGCCGTGGGGCGCCGCGGAGGACGCGAAGG
>NZ_JACCSO010000378.1 GCF_013812955.1 Nannocystis sp.
GCCGACTTCGCGCGGACCACGGCCCAGTGGGCCCGGCTGGCCCACCGCGCCGGCCAAAATCCCCAGGACGTGCGCGCCGCCGTGCGCCTCGCCTCGATCGCCATGCATGCCGCCAGCGCCGAGCTGCACGCGCGCCTCGCCGATCACCCGGCGGCCGTACCCGGCCTGCACGCGCTCGGCCCGGCGCTGCAAGGGCTCGCCGATGTGGACGACGAGCTGGCACCCGGCACGACACCCTTCGGCTTCCCCACGGCCTACGTCCCGCTCGCGCTCAGCCCGGACGACATCGCCAAGGGCCGCAGCAACTTCGACGCCGTCCAGGCGCTCGCCACCGACGAGATCGCCCAGTTCGCGCAGGTCGCCGCCGACGCCTGGCAAAAGGCCCGCGACTACGAACAGAAGACCCACACGCTCGCCGCGACCCAGTTGCAGATCGCGACCGAGTACGACGCAAGCTGCGCGCGCTGTGTGGAAGCCTCCCCGGCAAGACCACGCCCGCGCTGGCGACCTGCGGTGAGCAGGGCGGGCAGATCGCCGAGCTCCGGGCGGCCGCGCAGGCGGCCGGTCTGCGCATCCGCCACGCTGCCCAGGCCGGCGAAAACAACCTGTACGCGATCGCAGTCGAGGAGGAGCGCTTCGCCCGGGTGATCGAGATTGCGCTCGACCTCGGCGCCGCGATCGAGGCGGCCCACGGTCGCATCTTCCAGGTCCAGGACCAATATGGTGAGCAGCGCTCCGCCGTGGAGCAGGCCGAGGCGATGGCCGAGTGCGGCCGCATCCGCGACAACAGCCGCGCCGAGACCGAGGTGCTTCAGGCCGGTTGCGCGAGCGCGATGGTGGCGCAAATCACCTCGGGCCCGACGGTCCTCGGCGTCACGATCCCCAACGTCGCCGGCCTCATCGCGGCCGGGGTGGAGTGCGATGCCAAGCTGGCGAGCCTGGAGACGACGACCGAAAACCAGTGCCAGAGCGTGCTCGGGCAGGCGGGCCTGCAAAGCGCGCGCGACGAGCTCCAGCGCGCCGAGGGCCAGGAGATCATGACGATCAACGCCGAGATCGACGCGGCGATCCGCAGCAGCGATCTCGAGGTCCAGCGCGCCTCGTCGGTCGCGCTGATCAAAAACATTCGGGCCGAGGGCCTGCTCCTCCAGATCGAGACCGAGGAGGCCGAGCTGGCGCAGCGCACCGCCATGACCGCGATCGGGAGCGCCTTTCAGGAAGTCGCCGCGCTCGCCCAGGACCGGGCCCGCACGCTCGGCCTGATGATCGAGGACAGCCCCGACAACGCGCTGACGCGCCCGCATTTCCTGCAAGCCCGCCTCGAGGCCGCCGGCCGCGTCCTGCCGGCGCGCGAGCGGACCATCCGCCGGGTGTACCTGGCGCTGCGCGCCCTCGAATACGAGCTGAATCAAGACCTGCCGGCGCTGCGGGGCACGCTGGCCGCGGCGCGCTCGCCCGAGGACATCATGGGCCTGATGACCTGCCTTGCCGGGATCGCCGAGGATTACCGGCTCAAGCACGGCTACGGCCAGCCCTACCTCACCGAGGTCAGCCTGCGCGCCGATCTCTTCGGCATGACCACCGACATCCCGGACGTCGACGGCAGCCCTGCGACCCCGGCCGAGCAATTCGCGGCGCTCCTGCAAGACCCCTTGCACCGCCAGGCGGACGGCGCCGTGGCGCTGCCCTTCGCGCTCTCGGCCTTCGAGCACGCCCTGTTTTCAAGCTGGCTGTGCGACGACCGGATCGACAAGATCGAGGTCAAGCTGGTCGGCGACTACCTCGGCGACAAGGAGGCCGAGGTGCTCCTGACGCGCCAGGGCCTCGCGGGGGTGCGCCGCTGCGACGGCGCCGACCTCCCGCAATGGTCGGCCTACGTGCCGTACTCCTTCGAGCGCGATCAGCTCGTCATTCAGGCCGGCGTGAACGAGTGGGGCACCGCGGGCCCGAACGCGGGCTACGCCGCGTGGCCGGTGCACGGCGAGCAGTGGACGCTGACGATCCCGCCGCCCGCACAGTCCCCGGCAAACGTCGATCTCGACCTGGCGCACGTCTCCGACGTCGTGCTGCGCCTGTACCACCGCGCCGGCACGATCAAGCCAGCCGGACAGGGCACCTTCACCCCGAGCTGCGGATGATCCCCATGAGCACCGCACAGATCATCCCCGCTGCCGCCCTGCAGCCCGGCCTCGCCACGATCATCGTCTCACTCCCCGACCGGACGATCCGCAGCTGCGTATTCATGGTCCAGGTCTGGCCCCACGGCGTCGTCCAGGTCGCGTTCACCTCCGGCGAGATGCTCACACTGTCGACC
>NZ_JACCSO010000390.1 GCF_013812955.1 Nannocystis sp.
AACCACAGGCCGACGACGAGCAGGGCGCCGCCGCCGAAGTACCAGCCGCCGCGGCGCTTGAAGCCGAGCTCGTGGTCGAGGGCGGCGAGCAGCGCGGGCATGCTGTCGTAGCGATCGTCGGGGTTGGCGCTCAGGCCGCGCAGCACGACCCGACGCACGCGGGCAGGTACGGCGCTGCCGGCCGGCGGGGGGCCGATCTTGCCCTGGAGGACCTGAAAGGCGAGGCCGGAGATGCGCTCGCCGGCGAAGGGGCGGACGCCGTAGAGGGCCTGGTAGAGGGTGACGCAGAACGAGAACTGGTCGCTGCGTGGGTCGGCGCCGCGGCCGAGGTGCTGCTCCGGAGACATGTACGCGGGGGTCCCGACCATCGCGCCGGTGCGGGTCAGCTGGGCGGCCTCGAGCTCGGCGTGCACGCGCCGCGAGCCGCTGACCGAGGCGACCATGGCGGCCTCGGGTCCGAGGTCCTCGACGCTGCCGGTCTCGCTGGCGCTGCGGGCGAGGCCGAAGTCGAGGACCCGCACGCGGCCGTCCCGGGCGATCAGCACGTTGTCGGGCTTGAAGTCGCGGTGGACCAGGCCGGCGACGTGGGCGGCGGCGAGGCCCTCACCGGCCTTGCGCATGACGGCGACGACCTGCTCCCAGGGCTGCGGCTGCTCCTTGAGCCAGGCGCCGAGGGTCTTGCCGTCGACGAACTCCATCGCCAGGAACACGCGCTCGGCGTAGGTGCCGACGTCGTGCACGGCGACGACGTTCGGGTGCGAGAGGCGGGCGAGCGCCTTGGCCTCGCGCATCAGTCGCAGCCGGCTGTCGAGCGAGCTGTGGCCGCGGGGGTGGAGCAGCTTGAGGGCGACCTTGCGGTCGAGCTCGGGGTCGTACGCGGCGTAGACGACACCCATGGCGCCGGCGCCGAGCCGACCGAGGACCATGTAGCGGCCGATGGCTGTCCCCGGGGACAGGTCGGGGATCGGCGGCTGCGTGCTGGCGGCGGCCGCCTCGGAGCCGGGCATGGTGACTTGCTCGCGTTCGCTCGCGGCTGGGTCACTGCTCTGCCAGCCGATGACGCCGCTGGGCTCGGCAGCGAGGGGCGGTGTGACGGGCAGCGTGACGGACATGGGGGAGGGCGGCGCCCTGGCCACCGGAGCCGATCTTGCCCGAGGCCGGCGTCGCACTCAACCGTGCGGGGATGAGCGGGATCGCGTAAGCTCGCGCGCCAGCTCATGCGCGACGAACACCTGAGTCCCTTGTTGCTCGCGTCGAGCGAGGCCGAGCTCGCCCTCCTCATCGAATTCCTGGGGCGACCGCCCTCGGGCCTGCTGTGGCTCGACCGCCGGATCCGCGACCCCGCTGCAACGCACGCGGAGCGGGTCGACGCGGTGGTCGCGGAGATCCTCCGCTGCGGAAGCCACACGATCGGCGGACGCCTCGGCGGCGGCAAGCGGGCCTATGTGCAGATCGTCTGCGACGCGCTGCAGGAGCTGGAGCTGCCCGAGACGCCGGCGCAATCCGTGCGTGAGCTCGAGCTGCGGGTGGTCCACTATGTGCTCGACAGCGAGTTCGACCGCCTCCCGCCCGCGCGCCAGCAGGCGCTGGTCGAGCACTTCTTCGCGGGGGAGTTCTTCGTCGGCGGGCTGCACGGTTACGACCTGCTGCACCCGCTGATGACCCGGAGCGGGCCGGACGGGCGCAAGCTGTCGGTCGGGAAGATCGGACGCACGATGCGTCGGGCCGGGGGCCGCGAGCTGCGCAAGCGGGCGCAGAAGATGGTCACCAAGGCGGCGCTGAAGCTGGTGCTGCGCAGCTTCGCGGGCCCGGTGACCTGGGGGATCACCGCCTGGGAGCTGCTCGGGGCGGCCTATCGCCTGACGGTGCCGGTGATCTGCTACGTCGCCTATCTCCGGCACAAGCATCCGGAGGCGGGCGCGGCAACGCAGGTGGGTGCGGCGGCGGATCTCACTGCTCGACCATCGGGACCCTCGGGATCCGCGGGATCCTGATAGAGGTTGAGGCTGGCCGTCGAGGGGGTGCTCCGGCTCACGTTCACGGGCGCATCAGGGGGTTTCCGCGGGCTGCGCCGGCGCGATATAGGACTTCATGATGCGATCCTCGTCCCCGCTCCTCGCCAGTTCCCTCGGCCTCCTGCTCGCCGCCTGTCAACCAGCGGGGTCGGGCGACACGGAGCAGGGTAGCAGCAGCGTCAGCACGGCCGCGGACGGGTCCGGCACGGTGGCGACGCCGACGACGACCGGCGGCGAGGGGACCACGGAGATGGCCGGCGAGACGATGGAGGATCCGACCACCGGGGGGCCCTATGAGCTCGGCGAGTGCAACCCGATCGACCCGTCGATGTGCGCGCTGCCGTATCCCTCGCTGTTTCACATGCGCGAGGCCGACACCCCGAGCGGCTACCAGCTGGCCTTCAACAAGACGTCGCTGCCGCAAAACAACAGCGAACAGCAGATGGACCCGGTGTACCTCAACGAGAAGGACGGGGTCTCGGTGCTCGGGGTGCTGCTGTTCTCCTTCCCCGAGGTCGACCTGGCCGGGGTGCTGACCCCCGACACCTTCGGCGATTATGAGAAGGACGACGTCAAGACGGTGCTGCTGGACGCCGAGACCGGCGCGCGGGTGCCTCACTTCGTCGAGCTCGACATGCGCGGCTCGGACCCGGCCGAGCGCCTGATCGTGGTCCAGCCGGCGTCGCCGCTCGAGCACGGCAAGCGCTACGTGTTCGGGGTGCGCGGCCTCGGCAAGCAGGGTGGCGGCCTGGTCAGCGCCTCGCCGGCCTTCGCGGCGCTGCGCGACAAGGTCGGGACCGAGGACATGAGCGTCGAGGGCCAGCGGGTCCACTACAACCTCGATGTCTTCCCGGTGCTGGCGGGGGCGGGCTTCGAGCGCGACGAGCTGCAGATCGCGTGGGACTTCGTGACGGTGTCGCGGGAGAACAGCCTCGGGCGCATGGAGTGGCTGCGCGACGACGTGCTCGACGCGGTCGGCCCGGACGGCCCCGACTACGTGATCGATTCGGTCGTCGACGCGGACTGCAACGATCCGAAGGTGCAGATCGGACGCACGCTGCTGGTCACGATGACGACGCCGCTCTACACCACCGCCGACGAGGCGGGCTCGCTGCTGACCCGCGATCCGGAGGGCATGCCGTTTCGCAACGGCACGACCGAGGTCGAGGTGCTGCTGTGCATCCCCTGCTCGCTGATCGATCAGGACGAGCCGCGCGCGGGGCGGGTGCTGCAATACGGGCACGGCCTGCTCGGCGGCAAGGGCGAGGCCAATGGCGGCTATCTCTCGGCGATGGCCAACGCCAACGGGTGGGTGGTCCTGGCCTCGGACTGGACCGGCATGAAGAGCGAGGACGTGGTGGCGATCGTGCCGATCGTCACCGGCAATACCACCAACTTCCCGGCGATCCCCGAGCGGTCGATGCAGGGCTTCACCGAGTTCATCGCGGCGATGCGGATGGCGACCGGCAAGCTGCGCACCGAACCCGAGCTGAACTTCACGGGCATGGGCGGCGGCTACTCGGTCATCGACCCGGAGAAGCGCAGCTATTACGGCAACTCGCAGGGCGGGATCCTCGGCGGGGCATACCTCGCGCTCAGCCCCGACATCGACCGCGGCGTGCTCGGCGTCGGCGGCATGCCCTACGTGCAGCTGCTGCCGCGCTCGGCCGACTTCGATCAGTTCTTCGGCCTGCTCAAGAACTCCTTCAAGGATCAGCGCGACATCATGCTGCTGATCGCGGTGTTCCAGAACCTGTGGGACCCGGGCGAGGGCAGCGGCTGGGCCTGGGCGATGAACCGCGACCCGAGCCCCACGGTCGGCGCCAAGCAAGTGCTGATGCAGGTGGCGATCGGCGACGCCCAGGTGAGCAACATCGGCGCCCACATCCAGGCGCGGGCCTTCGGGGCGTCGACCATCGCGCCGCAGCTTCGCCCGATCTGGGGGGTCGAGGAGAAGCAGCCGGGCTTCACTGGATCGGCGTTCGTGGAGTGGAAGTATTCGGACGTGCCCGAGGAGCCGAGCACGAATACGCCGCCGAACAAGGATTTTGACCCGCATGAGTGCCCGCGGCGCGAGCCGGCGGCGCAGCTGCAGCTGCGCGACTTTCTCGAGGAGGGGGTCGTCAATCAGCATTGTGATGGGGTTTGTGAGGGGCTGCGGCAGGTGACTTGCGGGTAGTGGCCCCCGTCTGCAGATGCAGGGTGATCGGGCTGCGGGTACCTGAACAAAAGACTAGTATCGCCGCGCGTTATCGCGTACAAGGGGCGTGGAGATACCCCCATGTCGATCACGTTCTATTACAACCCGATGTCCTCCGCTTCGCGCGTCCACTTCAGCCTCGATGAGCTCGGCCTCTCGTACGAGAAGGTGCTGATCGACCTCCAGGCCAAGGACCAGAAGAAGCCGGAGTTCCTCGCGCTCAACCCCAACGGCAAGGTCCCGACCATCGTCATCGACGGTCAGCCGATGTTCGAGTCGATCGCCATCCAGATCTACCTCGGCGAGCGCTTCGGCGTCGAGCGTGACCTGTGGCCCGCGCTCGGCTCGCGCGAGCACATGCAGGCGCTCACCTGGCTGTGCTGGGCGCAGGTCTCGCTGGCCACGCCGCTGTTCACCTACATGCAACTGGCCGGCGAAACCGGCGATTCGGGCACCAACAAGCCGGCCGAGGCCGCCCTCGCCGAGGTCCATGCGATGCTGGAGATCCTCGACGCCCGCATCGGCGAGCGCGGTCACATCGTGCACGACAAGTGGACCCTGGTCGACTCCGACGTGGCCTCCGTGCTCGGCTGGGGCCTCTACGCGGCCAAGATCGACAGCGCCAAGTACCGGCATTTGACCGCCTGGCTCGGCCGCTTCAATGAGCGCCCGGTCACCCGCGCGCATATGAGTCAGGCGGGCTGCTGAACCAGCCCCATGCCTGCGGCCGCGCTATCAATGTGCGGTGATCTTCAGGCTCTGTCGGCTCTGTAGGCTCGGTTCGAACGGGCCGCGGCGCTCCGATTCGACCCGGTATGTACCGTCGGCGAAGCAGCGCCCCTCCGCGCCGGCCTTCACGCAGGCCGCCAGGCGGGCGCGTTCACAGGCGTCGTCCATGCCGCGCTCCGAGCGGCGCTCGGCGGTCACCTCGGCGGACGCATCGACCAATGTCAGCGTGGCGGTGTGCGACGTCGTGCTCTTGCCGTCCTTGTAGCTGAAGCTCGAGCTGCTCGATCGCTGCCTGGGGACGAAGCGGTTCGGGTCGCCACACGCGGCCCGCTGGTCCTTCGGCGCTCGCGTGCATGCGTCGCGCCGGGCGAGCTCGAGGGCGGCCTCCGTACTCTCGCCCTCGCCCTTGCCGTCATAGGTCGGCGCGGGCGGCCCCAAACGAACGATATGCACGCTGCACACCTGCTCGGCGTCCGCGGCGGGCATCGGCTCGGCGGGCGTCGGCTCGGCGGGCGTCGGCTCGGAGCTGTGCGCGGTGCACCCGGCCAGGACCAGGAGCAGCAGCGCGCACGTACGTGACACACGGGACACTGCGCGAGCATCGCACGGGCGCGAAGCCCTCGCAACATTGGACATGTCCGAGAGGACAGGTCAGCGGCAGGGCGTGGGGCGCAGGATGGTGACGCCGGCGACCTGGGGCCCGAAGAAGATCAGCTCGGGGCGGCCGTCGCCGTCGAGGTCGGCGGCGCGCGCGATGTGGCTGGCGTTGCCGCTCGGGACGTCGACGACCGGGCCGAAGCCGCCGCGGCCGTCGCCCGGGAGCACCCGGAACGAGGCGCCAGAGCCCTGACGCGAGGCGACGAGCAGGTCGGGCGCGCCGTTGCGATCGAGGTCGCTGACGATCGCGTCGGCGACCTGGTCGGGGCCGAAGTAGCTGATCGCGCTGAAGCCGAGGGCGCCGTCGTTGAGCAGGACCGCGGCGATCGGGCTGTTGGCGCTGCTGCCCGCGGCGTCGGCGAGGGCGGTGAGGTCGGCGATGCCGTCGCCGTTGAAGTCGGCGGCGACCAGGGCCCGGCCGTTGCGGCCGATGGCGCGGCGTGAGGCGAGCTTGAACTCGCCCTTGCCGTCGCCGCGAAGGACCGCGACCACGGCCTCGTCCTTGCCGCCGCGGTTGCTGAGGGTCGCTAGGTCGAGGCGCTTGTCGAGGTCGAAGTCGCCGAGGGTGAGGCCCTCGGGGCGGGCGTCGCCGTGCAGCTTCGATCGCGCGATCGAGCTGAACTCGCCGCGACCGTCGCCGCGCAGGACCTCGACCTCGCCGCCGCCCTCGGCGAGCACGAGCAGGTCGAGCACGCCGTCGCCGGTGATGTCGGCGATCCACAGGCCGGCCGGGCGCAGCTTCGTGGCCACGGCGCCGGCGATGAACTGACCCTGGCCGCGGCCGAGCAGCAGGTGCACCGCCGGATCGTCGCGGGTGCCGGTGGCCGGGAGCGCGGCGATCGCGAGGTCGAGCAAACCGTCGGCGTTGAGATCTGCGGCCTCGATCGCGGTCGGGGTCATCGGGAATTTGAGGCCGGTGGTGGCGCGTAACCCGCCGCGGCCGTCGTTGATCAAAAAGGTCACCGCGTGGCCGCTGTGGGTCGTGGTGGCGGTGTTGGTCATCAGGGCGAGGTCCACACGCCCGTCACCGTCGACGTCGGCCAGGGTGCCGGCGACCGCCGACCAGTCGCCGTTGTTCGGGGCGGGGCTGATCTGCGCGGCGTTGCCGTAGCACAGGGGGGCCGCGGCCTCGGCTCCCAGAACGGAGGGCAACGCCTGTTTGAGCGGCGTGCGGACGGTCGTCACGCAAGCGCCCGCGGTCGCGGCGAGGAAGAGCACGAGCGCGGCGCCGGGGAGGGCACTGTGGGGGGCGAGGACTCTTCGGCGGGTCGGCATCGGGGCCGGGAACGTTATCAGGGCGACGCAGCTTACGCCGCGCCCCCTTGCGGGGATGGTGGTGACGGGCGTAGATCTGTGGGAGGAGCGAAGTTGCCCATGCGTATCGTCATGACGAGCCTCACCGCGGCGCTGCTGTTGTCTTGCGACGATCCGGGCGACGTCTCGCGCGAGCATCCGGGCGACGTTTCACGCGAGGGCGCGGAGCGGGCCGAGGACGAGGGGCTCGAGCTCGCGGAGCCGGACGAGGTCGAGGACGAGCCGGACGACCCGCTGTACTGGTCGTCGACGCCGCGCGATCCGCTGTACGCGATCGACTGCGCGGAGCACCAGGACACCGGCTATGTGAAGGGGGACTCGTTCAAGATCACCGTGGTCACGGTGGACGGCAAGCCGGTCGAGGTCCAGACCGCGAACGCCTTCTACCAAATGGCCCAGGCGGCGGCGAAGGCCGGGGTCAACATCAAGGTGGTCAGCGGCTTTCGCACGAACGCGGAGCAGCAGTATCTCTACAACTGCTACGTCAACTGCAACTGCAACAACTGCAACCTCGCCGCCAAGCCCGGCTTCAGCAATCATCAGAGCGGGCACGCGCTCGACCTGAACACCGGCGGGGCCGGGGTCTACAGCTGGCTGGCCAAGAACGGCGGGGCCTATGGCTTCACCGAGACGGTGCCGAGCGAGGACTGGCACTGGGAGTGGTGGGGCGGGGGACCGGCGACCAGCGGGCCCTGCGGACTGCCGGACTTTCGCGCCGAGTACGTCGCGCAGTCGTTCCCGCCCGCCGCGCAACCACCGCTGCTGCTCAACG
The DNA here is from genome assembly GCF_013812955.1 of Nannocystis sp. Lineage (GTDB taxonomy): Bacteria > Myxococcota_A > Polyangia > Nannocystales > Nannocystaceae > Nannocystis. The sequence continues at coordinate 7,688 of NZ_JACCSO010000390.1, forward strand.
TCGGCGAGGGCATCGACGCGTGGATCGACCTGAAGAACACCGGGAAGCTGGCCTGGACGGCGAATACGCGCCTGGCTCCGACGCCGCGCGACCAGCCCTCGCCGCTGGCCGATGTCGGCTGGATGTCGCCGACGCGCATCACCGGGCCCAAGGCGGACACGGCCCCGGGCGCGGTCGGTCGGTTCGAGTTTCACCTCGCCGGCACCACCCCCGGCGATTACACCCAGACCTTCGGCCTGGTCGAGGAGGGCGTGACCTGGTTCTCCGACGCGCCCAAGGGCGGAGGACCGCCGGACACGCAGCTCGCGGTGCATGTGGTGGTCATCGAACCGCCGCCGCCCTACGTGCCGCCGCCGCCGCCGCCGCCACCACCCCCGTCGCCGTCGCCCGACCCCACGCCGATGCCCCCTGAAGATCCGACCGGAGGCGAGGGCTTCACCGGTACTTCAGGACAGGGCGCTGGTGACATGTCTGAAGGGACAGCTACGAGCGATCCGGTCGCTTCGGAGGGTGATGAGGGCGCGATGGGCTTCGACGACGAGGCCGGCTGCGGCTGTCGCGGATCGTCGCAACCGGCGGGCCTGGGGCTGGCTGTGGGCCTTCTGGCCTGGGCCCGTCGCCGTCGGCGTACGTAGGCCCGGGCGTCCACCCGCTGCGCCGCGGCCCACGTAAGCCCGGCGCAGCGAGGTCGAGGGTGCGACCGGTGCAGCGAGAGGGTGCATCCGCAGCAAGAGGGTGCAGCAAGAGGGTGCAGCAAGAGGGTGCAGCAACGCGCGTACGGGGCGGCGGCTTGTCGCTGTCCGCGGATGCTGGTAGAGGCAACACCGGGCATGAAAATTCGCGGTCTGCTCACCAGCCTCCTGACTTTGAGCCTGCTCGGCGCCGGCGGCTGGTTCGTCTACGACCGCTACGTGAAGGTCGAGGTCCCGCCGATCGAGTATCAGACCCAGCCGGCGGAGCGCGGGCGGGTGACCTCGACGGTGACCGCGAGCGGCACGCTCTCGCCGGTCAAGACGGTGGAGGTCGGCAGCCAGGTCTCGGGCCGCATCATCGAGCTGATGGCGGACTTCAACTCGCAGGTGAAGAAGGGTGACGTCATCGCCCGCATCGACGCGAGCCTGCTCGAGTCGGACAAGGCGCGCTCGAAGGCCAACCTGATGTCGGCGAAGGCCAGCCTGACGCGGGCGGTCGCCGACCGCAACAACTCGAAGGTGATGCTGGAGCGCTCGCGCAAGCTGGCGAGCAGCGGGGTCGCCTCGGAGCAGGAGGTCGATACCGCGCTGCTGGCCTACACGACGGCGAAGGCGAACGTCGAGACGGCGCAGGCGGCCGTATCGGTGGCGCAGGCGGCGATCGAGACCGCGGCCGTCAACCTCGAGTACACGACGATCGTCTCGCCGATCGACGGGGTGGTCATCTCGCGCGATGTCTCGGTCGGCCAGACCGTCGCGGCCTCGCTGTCGGCCCCCAAGCTGTTCCTGATCGCCGAGGACCTGCGCGCGATGGAGGTGCACACCAGCGTCGCCGAGTCCGACGTCGGCGCGCTAAGGCCGGAGATGAAGGTCAACTTCACCGTCGACGCCTACCCGAACGAGCGCTTCCGCGGCATCGTCCAGCAGATCCGCAATGCATCGACGACCACCCAAAACGTGGTCACCTACGACGCCGTGGTCCGCGTCGACAACGACCAGCTCAAGCTGCGTCCGGGCATGACCGCGAGCGTGACCTTCATCGTCGAGGACCGCCGCGACACCTTGCTGGTGCCGAACACGGCCCTGCGCTTCACGCCCTCGGACCCGCAGATCGCCGCCCTCGCGCCGCCTCCGCCCGCCGGAGAGGGAAGGGGAGGTCGTCGCAGAGGCGGCCCCGACGACGAGGCGAAGCCCGAGGATGCGAAGGCAGAGGATGCGAAGCCCGGAGATACGAAGGCAGATCCGAAGTCCGGAGATACGAAGTCCGGAGATACGAAGTCCGAGGATGCGAAGTCCGAGGATGCGAAGCCCGCGGACGGCGTGCCCGCCGAGGGCAAGCCCGAGGGTCGGCGCGGGCGTGGCGGCGGCGGCGGCCGTGGGGCCCCGTCCACGACCCGGACCGTGTGGGTGCTGGCCGACGGCCAGCCGCGCCCGGCGACCATCAAGATCGGGATCACCGACGGCAGCAGCACCGAGGTCACCGAGGGCGAGCTGACCGAGGGTGCGCTCGTGATCCTCGGTCAGAGCGGCGGCGTGGAGGCGACCAGGGCGGCAGGGCCGACCAAGTCGCCGTTGACCGGTGGTGGCGGCGGCCAGCGGGGCGGCGGGGGCGGCGGAGGCCGAAAGGGCGGCTTCTAGGCCGCGAAGGGCGTGATGGCGGACCCGCCGATCTTCGAAGCGACCGACCTGTACAAGGTCTACACGATGGGCAACGTCGAGGTGAACGCGCTGCGCGGCGTGTCCCTGACGGTCACCCGCGGCGAGTTCGTGGCGGTGATGGGGACCTCGGGCTCGGGCAAGTCGACGCTGATGAACATCCTCGGCTGCCTCGACCGACCGACGCGCGGCAGCTACCACCTGGTCGGCCGCGAGGTCTCGCGCCTCGACCGCGACGATCTCGCCGACATCCGTCTGCAGGTGCTCGGCTTCGTGTTCCAGAGCTTCAACCTGCTGGCCCGCACCAGCGCGCTCGAGAACGTCGAGCTGCCGATGATCTACGCCGGGGTCAAGGGCAAGGAGCGGCGAGCGCGGGCCGCCAAGGCGCTCGAGCGGGTCGGCCTCGGCGGGCGCCTCGACCACACCCCGAATCAGCTGTCGGGCGGCCAGCAGCAGCGGGTGGCGATCGCCCGGGCGATCGTCACCGAGCCGCGCTTGATCCTCGCCGACGAGCCGACCGGTAACCTCGACTCGCGCACCAGCCTCGAGATCATGGCGCTCTTCCAGGAGCTCGGGCGCAGCGGCATCACCATCGTGCTCGTCACCCACGAGCCCGACATCGCGGCCTTCACCCAGCGCGTCATCCTGATGCGTGACGGCAAGATCCAGTCGGACCGGCAACAGACCCCGACGGACGCGCGGGCGGCCGTGGATGCCTACGAGGAGGCGCCCGAGTGAACATCTTCGCCACCCTGCGCATCGCCGTGCTCGCGCTGCTGCGCAACAAGATGCGCTCGTTCCTGACGGTGCTCGGCATCATCATCGGCGTCGGCGCGGTGATCGCGATGGTGGCGATCGGCGAGGGCGCCAAGGCGGAGGTGCAGAAGACCTTCGACGCGATGGGCACCAA
>NZ_JACCSO010000415.1 GCF_013812955.1 Nannocystis sp.
GGCGCTCGGCAAGCAATAGAATCGCGCAGGTCGGCGCGGTGGAACGTAAAAAATGGAGCGGCCGCCGGACGGCTCAGGAGCCGGGCCCGCAGGAGGCCCAGCAGGAGGGCGCTGTGGGGGGTGCAGCGGACGGATCAGAACCGGCCGGTCCAGACCAGGCTCCAGCTGTTCATGCTGGCGACCGGGGTCACCTGGCTCCGGCTTCGGTCGCGGCGACCCAGCACGAACAGGACCACGCCGGTGACCAGCGCGGCGCCGCCGACCGCGAGCACCGCGTAGCCGGGTTTTTGCGTCTCGAGCGTCGACCAGGCCTCATAGGTGCCGGTCGGGCTCGGCTTGCGGGCGACCAGGCCGATGCCCGCGCCGACGCCGACGGCGCCCGCGACCATCAGGCCGATGCCGGCCTTCTGCTTGGTGTTCATGCCCGGCGGCGGCGGCGGCGGCGGCTGCCCGCCGTCCTTGCCCTTCACGCAGGCCTTGATGACCTTGTGACAGGTCGGGCCATGGGCGTTGCCGACGCAGTCGGCGTCGGTCTCACACTCGGGCTTGGGGCGGAAGCAGACGCCGGTCTCGAGGTTGCAGCGCGGCCCCTCCGCGCTGCCGTTGCAGTCCGCGTCGCTCTTGCAGCGAATTTCGGGCTTGCACGGGCGATTGTTGAAGTCGGTGATGTGGGCCCGCAGCTTGGGCAGCAGGGCGCGGGTCGAGCCGGCGACTTTTTCAAGCACCTCGCTCTCGATGCACAGCTTGCACTCGCCGACCGAGCTGCCGTCCTTGATCGGCTTCTCGGCGGCGTGGTTGATGTCGATCGTGTAGCTGAAACCCTCGTCCTCGCCGGGCAGCGGGACGACCTTGATGACGACGACCGGCAGCTCCTGTGCGGTGGGCGGGCCGAGCATCAGGTCGAAGCCCTGGATCTCGCGCTCGGCCGCGACGCGCAGCCGGTTGGCGACGCCCTCCCCGCCTGCGCCGAGCGCCTGGGTGTCGATCTGGAGCACGACCCGCGGCTCGAGCTTGGGGCAGGCCGGGTCCGGCGCCACCGCCATCCAGGCATGGGCCTGGGGCACGACGCTGCCGAGGCCCAGCGGAGTGACAGGCGAGAGCGCGAGCGAGAGGACGAGCGTGGTGGCGACGAACATGGGCTACGGACCACATTGAGCTGGCCGCGGCCGCGCCCAATCAGGCCCGCATTGTGCACGCTCGCTGCCTCTACGTCCACTCCCGGGCAGTCCCGCGTCCGCGCCTGATCTCGGGCAGATCGGGGTTCGGGCCGTGCGCGCGGGATCGGGCGTGATCAGCCGTGATCGACCAGCTTTGGTGGCGTTATCGGGTTCTTGTGGGCGGTTTTGCGCGCGCGCCGGCGGCGAGCGGTCGAAGCATGTGCAACGAACTTCGCGGGCGTCATGCCCAGTGGACCAGTGGACTGGCGGACCAGCGGGGCCCGGCAGCGCCTGCTCAGCCCGCCTCGGCCCGTCGCTCGCAGAGCTTGACCCACCGGACCACATCGGGGTCGGAGTTGTTTTGGCCAGCCCGCGCGCACTCCCTGAACTTCCCGAGCTCCTTGAACGCGAGGGTCTTCAGCTTGCTGTGCTCGGACTTGGAGGCCCAGCAATCGCGGTCGTTGAGGTGGCGCAGCATGTCGTGGAAGTTGCCGCCGTTGCGGGCCGTGTTGACCTTGTCGCGCAGCGCCTTGCACTGATCGCTCTTGGGGTCCTGGCGCTGGCGCGGCTCGGCGACGGCCTTCTTGATCGGCTCGGTCTTCGTCTCGCCGGTGTCCGCAGTCTCGCCGCCATCGGTGGTCGGATCGACCTTGGTCGGCGGAGGAATGATCGGGACGACCTTGGTCGGCGGAGGCTTGACGGGCTGCTTGACCTCCGGCGGATCCGGCTCGCGCGGGGCCGCCGTGGTGTTGGCGGCGAGCACGTCACGGCCGTCGCCGACGGGCTTCGGGCCGGAGAAGGCGACGTAGAGGAGCACGAGCACCGCGAAGCCGATGAAGGCGATGCCCATGACCTTGCGCTTCGCGTCATACGGGATCGTGACCGGCCGGACTTCCTGAGGCAGCTGCGGGAGGACGCCGAGGCGCGGCCCCGACTTGCGGCTGTTCGGACCGGAGATGGTGACGGTCGGCACGACCGGTACGTTGACCAGCGAACCATCGGAGGTGCTGATGTCGTTGCCGTCGGCGTCTTGCGGCAGACCCCTTATAATCTCTTCGAGCCGCTGCAGGAACTCCCGGGCCGACTGCGGGCGGTCGGCCGGGTTCATCTCGAGGCAGCTGTCGACGATCGTGACCAGACCGCGCGGCAGGTCGGGGCGGCGCTCGGAGAGCGAGGGCGCCTTCTCCGTCGACTTGCGGGCCATGATCTCGACGAGGTTGTTGGAGACGAAGGGCGGCTCGCCGGCGAGGCACTCGTAGAGCATCACGCCGAGCGCGTAGACGTCGAACAGCTCGGTGGCGTCCTTGCCCTTGGCCTGCTCGGGGGCCATGTACTCGGGGGTGCCGAGGGCGTGGCCGGGCACGGTGAGGCGGGCCTCGGCCTCGGTCCGCTCGGCGCCGGCGGAGATGCCGAAGTCGAGGACCTTGACGGTCTCGCCCTCACCTTCCGGCAGCGGGACGAACATGACGTTGTCCGGCTTGAGGTCGCGATGGATGATGCCGACGTCGTGCGCGGCGCGGATCGCCCGGGCGACCGCGCGGATGATGCGGCAGGCGCGACCGACGGGCAGGGTCCCGAGGTCCTGGATCTCGTCGTAGAGGTTTCGCCCGGTCAGGTACTCCATGACCAGGTAGAGGCGGCCGTCCGGCAGCTGGCCGGCGTCGAAGACCTCGATAATGTTGGGGTGACCGGCCGCGCTGGCGGCTCGCGCCTCGGCCCGGAAGCGCTTGGCGACCAGCTCGCTGCGGCTCCACTGGTGCGTGAGCACCTTGATCGCCACGCGGCGACCGACGGTGGTGTGCTCGCCGAGGTACACGGTGCCCATGCCGCCGCGACCGATGCGACTGACGACGCGGTAACGATCGGCGATGATCGTGCCGGCCTCGATGTGCTCGACGTCGTTTTGTGGGTTGTCCGGGTAGCCGAGCTCATCCTTCGGTCGCGGGCGCCGCGGGGCCGCAGCTTGCGCGCGCTCGGCCGCGCTGCGCTCGAGGCGATCGGGGCGCTCGGGCAGCGGGATGATCTTCATGCTGCTGCGCTCACCGGTGGACGCCGCGTCGTCGTCGTCCTCCGAGAGCGAGAGGTCGAACTCCTCCTCATCGGCGAAGGCGTCGCCGAGGGTGTCCTTGTTGGCCTCCTCGGCGGCGCGCTTGATCGCCGGCGCGGCGTGGTGCGCGGCCTCGCCGAGCACGGTGTCACGGTTGTCGCGCTCGCGGGTCGCGGCGTCGCCGAACAACATGCCGAGGAACTCCGCGACCTGCTCGGTGCCCGAGTTGCCGATCACGCCGCGGCGCGCGAGCCAGGCGCCGAGGCCCTCCATGAAGTCGTGCGCGGAGAGGTAGCGGTCCTCGCGGTCGCGGGCGAGCGCCTTGCTGACGATGCCGTCGAGCTCGGCGTCGACGCGGCTGCTGTAGCTGCTCGGCGGCGGCGCGTTGAAGTTCGAGACATCCTCGGTGTCGACGCCGTCGCCGCCGCGCAGCGGTCGTCCGGTCAACAGCTCCCACAGCACGGCGCCGCAGGCGTAGACATCGGCGCGACCGTCGAGGGTCTCGTGCCGGGCCTGCTCCGGGGACATGTAGCCGACCTTGCCGAACACGACGCCGGGCACGGTGAGGCTGCCCTTGAGGGTCGAGGTGGCGAGGCCGAAGTCGGCCAGGCGGACCACGCCGGTCCAATCGATCAGGATGTTGGAGGGCGAGACATCGCGATGGACCAGGCCGAGCCCGGGGAAGGTGTGCGCGTAGTGCAGTCCGCGGAGGATCTCGCGGATGATGTGGACCGCGAGGGTCACCGGGAACGCCTTGCCGACGGCCGCGCAGCGGTCCCAGATGTCCGCGAGATCGCGTCCCTCGACCAGGGCCATGACGATGAACAGCTGCTCGTGGAGGTCGCCGGCCTCCCGCACCTCGACGATGTTCGGATGGTGCAGGCGCAGGACCAGCTTGGCCTCGTCCTTGAACCGCGTCCGATAGTCGTGATCGGGCAGTCCGGGCCGAAGCAGCTTGACGGCCACGAGGCGCGCCGCGGCGCCGGTCCCGATCGAGGCGAGGTACACCGTGGCCATGCCACCCTCGCCCAGAACCGCCAGCAGGGTCACGTTGCCCAGCTGGCGCGGGGGATCCAGTCGCTCAATCTCGCCCATGACCATGGTCTGGACCAAACGCTACCACGACTCCGGCAAATCCGAGTATCCTTTGCTGCATCCATGGCTTCCAAGCCCCCAGCCTCTGGCGCCGCCTCGGGTCATGCCCACCCCGGGATCCTGTACTACGACCCGAATACGACCACGGCGAAGCTGGCGACCGCCGGACTGCGCCTGGCTGGCTTTCAGGTGTTTAATGCCCATACGCTGGCAGACGCGGTCGAGCTGTGTAAAAAACACGGTCCGGCCGGGGATCGAGCCGTGATGGCCCTCCTGCTCGACGCAGCGGTCGATCCGGCGGCCTCCGCGGCGGTGCTGAAGGCCCTGGTCCAGATCCCCGGCGGCGCGCAGCTGCCTGGCATCTTGCTGGTCAGTCGCAGCAACCCTACCCCGATCCCGGGGGCTGAAGGCCTCCCTTCGCTGCGCCGGCCGTTCAGCACCCCGGCGCTGGTCAAGGTCGTGCACGAGGCGCTCGAGGACCAGGCCGACGCACCTGGCGCTTCGAGCAGCCAGATCTCGGTCGACCTGGCGATCAACCGGCTCAAGCAACTGTTGTACGAGCACTTCCCTGCCCAGGAGTTCAGTGACTCGGAGATCGAACACTTCGCCCGGGCGCTGCGCACGGACGATGAGCTGGCGCTGCCGACGGACCGCCCGGTGATCCGCGGAGCGCTCGGCGCCGCCCGCCTGGAGGCCGTGCTCGAGATGCTCGGCAACGCCGGCGTGCGCGGGATCCTCAAGGTCGAGGACGGCTCGAAGTGGGGCAAGTTGCACATCGACCAGGGCAGGATCCGCCTCGCCGAGGTCAAGGGCACCGACGAGGACCTGAAGCTCGGCCGCTTCGTCGTCGAGGGCGGCTTCATGCGCGACGAGCAGCTCGAGGCCTTCATCGTCGGCAAGGACCCCGAGCAGCGCCCGCTCGGCACCCGCTTGCTCGAGGCCGGCTTCATCAGTCAGGCCGACCTCGCCCAGATCGTCGTTGATCAGGCGCGCGCGGTCACCTCGCACCTGCTGACCTGGAAGTCCGGCACCTTCACCTTCGCGCCGGGCAGCGACCTCGACTCGATGGCCGCCGCGGCCGCCGCACAGGGTCGCACCGAGCTGCTGGTCTCCGAGGCGCTGCTCGACGGCCTGCGCTGGCTCGACGAGGCCACGGTGATGGGACCGCACATGCCCGATGTCGAGGACGTGTACCTGCGCATCGACGAGCAGGTCGCCAGGCTGAGCCGCGAGGCGCTGCCGCGCGACGAGCTCGCGGTGCTCGAGCTGGTCAACGGCCGCAACAGCGTCAAGGAGATCGCCCGCAAGACCCGCACCGGCACCTTCGCGGTCGCCCGGGTCCTGTACCGCCACGCCAAGGCCAACCTGGTGCGCAAGCGCGTCATGCCGGTGGCGGTGTGACCGGCGCTCGCAACCTCGTGATCGCCGACGCGGATCCGCGGGAGCGCGACCGCTGCGAGGCGCTCATCCATGCCCTCGGGCCCGAGCTCGGCGAGATCAAGCTGCACACCGCGGTCGATGGCCGCGAGGCGCTGACCTTGATCGAGCTGCATCGTCCGGCGCTGGTGCTGTCCGAGGTGCTGCTCGAGGGTGGCAGCGGTCTGGCGCTGCTGCGCCGGCTCCGGCGCCTGCGCGGCGCTGCTGCCCCGCCCTTCATCTTCGTGACGTCGATGGCCCGCGAGAGCGATCGCTACTGGGGCCTGCGCAACGGCGCCCACGGCTACGTGATGAAGCCCTACGAGGACGAGGTGCTGCAGGCCAAGATCCGCGAGGTGCTGGTCGGCGGTCAGGGTGCGCAGCCCGAGCGGCTCAACGGGCTTTAGAGCGAGCCCTCGGGATCAGCCGAGTCGCGCGAGCAGGGCGACCACCGCGGTCTCGACGCGAAGGATCCGCGGTCCGAGGTCGACCAGGGTCCCGAGCTCGCGCAGGCGATCGACCTCGGCGGGCACGAAGCCTCCCTCGGGACCGACGACCAGAGTGACAGGCCCGGCGACGGCGCGTGGACAGGGCGACGCGCCAGGCTCGGGGTGAGCGATCAACACCTGCCCGCTGGCGAGCTCCGACCAGCGTTCGCCGAGGAAACGATGGAAGCGCTGGGCATGGACCTCGACCTGCGGGAGCACGGTGTCCCGGGCTTGCTCGAGGCCGAGTCGCAGATCCTCGTCGATCGCGGCCGGCCGGATCGCCGAGGCGGTGAAGAAGCTCGGCTCGACCCGGGCGCAGGCGAACAGCACGAAGCGCTTGACGCCCATCGCAGTGGCCTGCTGCAGCACCTTGCGCAGGCTGTGCGGCCGCGGCAACGCCAGCAGCATCGTGATCGGCAGCGGCGGCGGCGGATCGTCGACGAGTTCGACGGCGAGCTCGATCTGCTGGTCATCGATCGCCAGGACCGTGCCGGTGCCGAGCTTGCCGCCGAGCAGACCGACCCGCAGCGGTTCGCCGGGCGCGACCTTGACGACCTGGCGCAGGTGCGCGTGGCGGCGGCCCTGAAGAACGACGCGGCCCCCGGCGATGAAGTCGGCGGGGTCGAGCAGGACGAGGTTCATCGCGCGACGAAGGCGAGGCGCTCAGCCGGCCGCGCGCTGCTGCTGGGCCTGCTGGCGCTGCATGAAGCTCAGCGTGCTGGCGATCTGGAACCCGAGCAGGCGGCCGATCCACGGCAGGGCCTCCGGGGCATCGGCGGTCCGCAGCTCGCTCGCCAGCGCCAGCGCCTCGGCGGCGCGCTCGTCCTGGGCGCTCAGCCACAGGCCGTGCGCGGCGTCCTCGAGCAAGTTGGCGACCTGAGACTTCAAGGTCGAGCGCAGGCTCTCGTCGCCGGCGGCGGCGGTCATCAGGGCCTGGTAGCGCACGTCCTCGGGGGTCTCCGCGCTCATCTCGGGGTTCGAGTCGTTGACCTTCTTGAGCAGCGGCTCGACGTCGAACAGCGGCGGCCATGCAAACACGCGGGCGGACAGCAGCGTCGGCTCGACGTTGTCGCGCTCGCCCTTGAAGCCGGCGGGCAGCTTGCCGGCCAGGAAGCTGGCGGGGCGAGCAGCGGGCGCGGGGCCGAGGTGGACCAGCATGTCGTCGAGCTGGGTGGGCACGCTGTAGCCGGAGGAGAGGGTCTGCTCGCGGGCCCAGCGGACGCGGGCGCGGGCCCAGTCGGCCGGGACCTCGCGGCCGTTGAAGTTGCGGGCCCACTCGCGGGTCAGGCGGCTGCGCTGGCCGTCGGTCTGGACGTACGCGGTGAAGTCGGCGATCTGGTCGCGACCGGTGAGCGCGGCGACCCACAGGAAGCCGCGCTGGTCGGCCTGCGGGACCGCGATCATGAAGCGGACCAGGCCGGGCGTGGTCTCCGGGTCGAGCACGGCGATCTCGCGACGGTCGGTGCGCTCCTCGACGTCGACGGGCGCGGTCCAATTGCGCGCGGCGGCAGCGTCGGGGATGGCGACGCCCTTGCTGCGCAGCGCGTGGAGGGCCGTGCGCACGGCCTTGCGGACCTGCTTGTCCTCGTGGTCCTGCAGGGCGACGAGGGCGGCCGCGTTCTTGGCGGCGGCGAGACCGGGGATCGACTCGAGGATCTTGGCGGGGCTGTGAGCCATGAGGGCTGCAGCCTTAGCGCACGATCGGGGCCGGCCACAAGCGCCGGAAGCCGGCCCCGACGTGTGTTCACAACTTCAGCCCATGGGACGATGGCTGACGACGGCTACATGCCGTGATCGAGGGCGAAGGCGGGGCGCAGGTTGGCGCCGGTGCCCCAGCGGGCCCGCTTCCAGCTCTGGCCGGCGGCGGCGAGCTCCCAGGCCAGCGCCGTGCGGACCACCCGGAGGCCGATCCCGCCGCTGTTGATCCGGTCGTCGAGTTCGCCAGGGTCGAGGGCGAGGTCGTAGAAGCGCTGGCTGTCGCGTCCGCTGCCGAGGATGAGCTTGAGGTCGCCGACGATCGCCGCACGCGAGCCGTCGCCGAGGTATCCGACCACCAGACGCGGGGGCGGCTGCGGGTCGTCGATCACCGGGACCAGGCTCTCGCCCTGCCAGGCCGCCGGGAACGGCAGACCGAGCAGGTCGGCGAGGGTCGGCGCGAGGTCGAGCAGGTCGACCGGCACACCGACCCGACCGGGGGCCAGCAACGCGGGGGCGCGGATCGCCAGCGGTACGCGCACGTTCTCCTCGTGCAGGGTGTGGCCGTGGCCGGCGCCGCCGTGCTCGAAGAATTCCTCGCCGTGCACGCCGACGAGCACGACGATCGCCTCGTCGAGGCTGCCCTCCTCGCTGAGCGCGGCCATCAGAGTCCCGAGGGCCGCGTCGACGCGCTGGAGCTCGCCGCGGTAGAGCCGGCGTAAATAGTCGCGCTGGGCCGCGTCGGGGATCACCGCGCCGCTGCGCACGCGCCCGAGCCACAGGTGGGTCAAGTGCGGCAGAGGGGCCCCCTCCGGCGCGATCAGGCCGGCCAGCAGCTCGCGCGGCGGATCGTAGGGCGCCTGCGGATCGACGAGATCGGCGTAGACGAAGCGCGGCGCCCGGGTCCCGCGATGGGCCAGCACCGCCTTGATCACCGCCTGCGCGTCGTTCCCATCACCTGTCCCACGGGACAGACGGATCGTCTGGTCGAAGCCCTGCGTCAGCCCGCGCTCGTCGTCGAGGTCGGCGTTGGCGGCGACGACCAGGCCCTGGTAGCCGGCGCGGTCGAGCAGCTCGGGCAGCAGCTCCTGCCCGGCGGCGACGAAGGTGCCGCGCACGGTCGCGTGCACCGGCGGGGCCAGGGCCGAGAGCAGCGCGCTGTGACTGGGCACCGCCCAGGGCGCGCTGGCGTAGGCGCGGTCGAAGACGAGGGCCGACTGGGTGAAGGCCTCGACCTCGGTGAAGCGGGGGCCGCGGAGCAGCACGCCGAGCAGGTCGTCGGGGCGGGCGCCCTCGACGGCGATCACGTAGAGGTCGCGCGGGATCCGACGGCGATGATCGACGGGCGTCGAGCGCCTGGCCACCAGCTGCAAGGTCCGCAGCGAGGCGCCGGCCTCCTCCCCTGCCCCACCGATCGCCAGCTCGAGGCGCAACGGGACGCCGCTGTAGCCGGACAGGTCGAGCTCGTGCTGACTGCCGGTCGGGCGCAGCGGCTCCTCGAGCACGGCCGTCGGTGCACGCCCCTCGCGATGGTCGGCGTCGGTGCTGACGCGCACGCGCAGGCTGCCGCGGCCGCGCAGATCGAGGCGCAGGCGCGCGCGCCGTGGCGGGACCACGTAATAGACGAGGGCTGTCCCGGGGGCCAGGTCGAGCGTGGCCGCGCCGGCGTCGCCGGGGGCCACGGTGTAGGGCATGACGCTGCGCGATGGCCCGGCGATGATGTCCGCGCGCGGTCCGACCTCGACGCGCTGGATCACCGCCGTCGGCTGGCCCGACGCGGCCTGGCGCGCGAAGTGCAGGCGCAGGCGATTCTCGCCGGCACGCACGGCGGCGGTCGGCAGCGAGAGCGTGCGCCGCTCGAGGGCCTCGCCGATCTGCAGGTTGGCGAGCGGCTGCTCGTTCCACAGCACGGTCACCGTCTGGCCGGGGCGGGTCGCATGCAGCGTCAACGCGATCGCCAGGCCCGGTTGGCCGGCGAGCTCGGGGTGCAGCGCCGGCGCGAGATCACCGTCGAGCGGGATCGCAAGGCTGCCGCCCGCGCCGTGCAGCTGGCCCACGCTCAGGTCTCCTGACTCTTGGGCCAGGCGCCACGGCGACACCGGCATCAGCTCGAGCACCGCGCGCGCGTGCGGGCGTCCGAGGTCGATGACCAGGCGCTCGTCGATACGGACCAGCGCGCTCGGGCGCTGGGCGATCAGGTCCTGCCACAGGTCGGCGGTCTCGATGCGGGCGACCGGCGCGAGCGGGGCGACACGCGGGGGCGCCGGGGCGGACTCGGCGAGCGGCTGAGGGACCGGCTCGGCCCCGCAGGCGAGGACTAGCGCCAGCAGACAGGCGGTGACTTTAGCTGTCTTTCGCGCCATGTCCGTTCGTGCATGTCCGAAAGAACAGCACGACATGGCCTGCGGCGCGGACCCGATCGAGGCTGACCCGCGCATCACTACTCGCCCTTGCGCTCCGGCCGGGCGCGGGCGGGTTCGCGCCCCAGGCCGAAGACAAGCATCAGCAGGTCGTCGGGGCTCGGGACCATCGGCTCGGCGCGCTCGCCCAGCGCCACCATGCCGGTCAGCAACAGGTCAGCCACGGCATCGCGGCGGGCCGACTCGCGGGCCGGGTCCGGGGCGGTCGCTGCGACGCGGTCGCTGCGGCTCAGGTCGGCGAGCAGCAGGCTCAGGGCCTCGACGCGCACGGCGGGCTCACCCGAGCTCGCCAGCGCGATCGCGGCGCTGCGCCGTTGCAGCACATCGGGGTGATGGCGCGCGAGCTCGAGGCGCACCGCCTGCAGCTGATCGATCGGGACGAAGGCCAGGGCTGTGCTCGAGAGC
>NZ_JACCSO010000570.1 GCF_013812955.1 Nannocystis sp.
GCGCTGTACGGCGCGCTCGCGGTCGCGCTGACCGGCGTCTACATGGCCGTGCCGCGCGAGGCCATCAACGAGTCCGGGGCCACCATCACGCGTCCGGGCGTGCACTGGGGCACGACCGGCGTGGCGATCTTCGTCGGCCTCGGCCTGGTCGGCTACCTCGTCGCCCGCGATCGCGGCCGGGTCCAGCTGTCCCGCATCGAGCCCGGCCGCGAGCAGCAGATGGGCCGCCCGCGACGCCCCTGGGCGCATGCGCCGATGGGCCGCTTCCTCGCCGGCGCGCTGTGCGTCTATCACATCACCGGCGTGGCGATCTGGCTGCTCCCGGACAAGGACTCGCTCGGCGGCGAGGGCAAGACCTCGTGGCGCCTGCGCGCGCAGGACCCCTTCAAGTGGTGGATGCGGATCACCCAGACCAGCCAGGGCTGGAAGATGTTCGCCCCCAACCCGCCGCGCAACAACCTGATGATGCGCGTGCTGGTCACCGACACCGACGGCGAGGTCTACGACCTCAACACCGACGTCTATCACCCCGCCAACAAGCCGATCCCGTGGATCTTCTACTCGCGGATCCGCAAGATCAACCGCCGCATCGTCGGGGCCGAGGGTGGCAAGGGTGCGTGGTATCAGAAGTGGCACGGCCGCTACGTCTGCCGCCAGTGGGCGCTCGAGCACGGCGGTGCGCCGCCCAAGCAGGTCGACCTCGTCAAGGTCTCCTACGCGATCCCCAGCCCCGAGGAGGTCGCCAAGAACGGCCCCTACGTGCCCGAGGAGCGCATGCAGAAGACGCATACGGTCCGCCACGTGCACACCACCCGCTGCGACGACGTCAACGCCCAGCTGCCCAATCACATCCGCGCCCGCCACGGCCTGCCCCTGCTGCCCGAGGGCGCCTTCAAGCCGTGGGTCAAGCAGCGCAAGGCCGCGTGGGACAAGCGCATCGACGGCCAGATCCGTCGTGGTCGCAACCCGAACTGCTTCCCCTACGCGCCGCTGGGCATCGGCCTGGCCGTGCTGCTCGCCGGCTGGGCTTGGCGCCGGCTCGACCGCGACAACAAGCGCGCAGCCCTCGCCGCCGAGTCCGCGGCTCCCCCTGTCACCACGACGACCTGACCCTTAGGCCAGGTCTGTCGCCTGTCCCGGAGGACAGGCCCAAAGCCAGAGCCAAAGCCAGGGCTCGGGCCTCAGCGGTCGGGCTCGCCGCGGTCCTCGGGCTTGCGCTTCTTGCGGCTGCGCTGCCACTTCCAGGCGCGGACCGCCGCGGTGGTGGCCGCATTTTGCAGGGCCTTGCCGAAGGTCCGGCGCTTGCGCGGCTTGCCGTCGCGGCCGGAGGAATCGCGGCCGGAGGAGTCGCGGCCGGCTGCGCTGTCCCCGAGCACGCTGCCGAACCACAGCCCGGCGGCGACGGCGAGGATGACGGCGAGGATCATGAAAGCCGTGGTGATGGGGTCGTTGAACATGGGTCCTCGAGCCTCGGCGGGCCTCAGCGAGCGGAGTTGCGGGGCCACCCGAGCAGCGCGCGCAGCCAGGGCGGATACAGCAACAGTAGCAGGTTCGACGCCGGCGGCTGGTCGGCCCGCGGCGGGCTCGTGACCGGTGGACCTGCGACCGGCGGCTTCACCGGCGCGGGGCTCGGCGTCGGCAGGGTCGGGCACTCACAACCCCAGCTCGCTGGCAGCTTCGGGCAGGTGGCCTCGGCGATCAGCCGATGACCCTCCGCGTTCGGATGGATGTGATCGAAGCTGCGAAGCTCCTCGCGCAGGAACCATCGGGGGATCTCCGCCGCCGCCGCGACCTCGGCCTGGAGCGCCGCAACTTGCGCGTCCGGGGCCCATGTCGCGTGCGCTGCCTGCCAGGCCCTGTCCTTGCCCAGCGCCCGCTCGAGCCCCGCGAGCTCGCGCAGCGGCGCTCCAGACGCGCGCAAGGCCGAGCGATACAGGTCCACCGCCACGTCGGCCTGCTCCTCCAGCTCCCAGCTCGCCTCGGCCCCGGCCCGTCGCTGGCGCGCGTAGTCCCCCAGCGCCTCCCTCGGCGTCAGCGTGCCGAGCACGAAGTCGACCACCCGCGTGGTCGCCCGCAGATACCTGAGCCCACCGACGCCGACCCAGCGCTTGTCGCTCTCGTCGCCCCACGGCGTCAGCGACAGACCCACGACCTTGAAGCCCTTCGCGTGGGCCAGCACGAACATCTCGCGGATGTCATGGTTGGTGCGCTCGGGCGTGCCGACGCTGTTGAGCCCCCCCTGAAACACCAGCCAGTGCTCGGTGCCCGGCTGCTTGAGCTGGCCGAGGCGCTCGAGCACCTGCTGCTTGAAGCGCTGGCGCAGCTGGAACGCGCCGAAGCCGACCTTCGAGAGGTTCTTGACCTCGACGTGCTTGCACAGCTTCTGCAGCCGCTCGGCGTAGGGTTGTTTGGGCCAGGCACCGATCGACCCGGCGAGCACGACGACCTTGACGGGGCGGTCGGCGAGCTTGAAGCGCCAGGTCGGCGGCGGCTCGACCGGGGCCGCGATGTCACCTGTCTCCGGGGACATGGGCTCCTGGGCATGCCCCGAGGGACCTGCTCCGAAGACCATCAGACCGACCAGCAGGGGCGCGAGGGGGGACTTGGCGCTCATTCGGTCACGGTGAAGGATGTGGCGGCGAGCACGACGCCGTCTTCGGACAGCACCCTCGCCTCCCAGGCGCCGATGTACTCGCGGCGGAGCACGAGGAAGGCGCGGGAGCGGTAGGCGTGGAGGTCGGGGATGTTGACGGCCCGCCGGCGAAACAGGTCGCCGTCCTTGACCCACTGGACCTCGACGGACTCCTCGACGCGGCTGTGCACGGCCCGGAAGCAGACGTTGACCTGCGACTCGCGGGCCAGCGAGAAGCTGTCGGTCTCGCCGTCGCAGCCATCCTTTTCATACCGGGTGCCGAGCCAGATCTTGTCGACATGGATGCCCGAGGCGCCGATGCCCCCGAGCGGCGGACGGTCGTGGATCGCCACCGGCAAGCGCTGGAACACCCGGGCGATCGCGGCCGGCGTGCCCGGAGGCACCTCCCGCGGATCCCCGGATCGCGGCTTCGCAGCCCCGGGCTCCACCCCGCCGACGGCGCTCGGCCCACTCGACCCGTTCCCCGTGCTCGACGTGCTCGGCTCGAACGGCTCAGTGCCGAGATGCGCCGCCGGCAGCCTCACGTCCCGCGTCGCCGCCGGCACCATCGCCCGGCCCGACGCCTCGGCCCGCGAACCC